>JBQCJS010000488.1:0-2010 GCA_051952485.1 Thermomicrobiales bacterium
GCGCATTCGCTATTCCGTTCTTCCGATTTTTGCAGTATGTGCCTGGCGTATGGGAATGTCAATCGTCTTGATCGTCATTACTTGTACGCATGCGACTGGAGGTGCTTGGTGCATGGCGTTTCCCCCATACGCACGTACAAGCTCCAGCGGTCGATGGAGGCCCATGTCCGACTCGGTGCGTTGGTAGCGAAATCGGACGTCACCCTCGGGTGATGGGTTGTTCCAGGTCCACCCGAGCCGGGCAATGCCTTGGTATTTCGGCTGTCACACTTCCAGTGGTGGGGGGTCACAGCGATGGTCGACCCCGTTCAGAGACTATGGCCCGCACCAGGCGTCCCTCGCATAACCCCGCGGGATGGCATGGGACGTGCCGGGTGATGCGGCATGAGTGAATCCCTTCTTCCTGACGACCTCTGGACGCTGATCGAACCGTCGCTGCCCGTGGAGCCCCCGAACCCCCAAGGGCGGCTGTCCTCGGATTCCCGACCGTGCCTGCCTGACCGGCATTCGCTTCGTGCCTAAACCGGCATCCCATGGGAATACCTGCTCGTCGAGATGGGGGGCGACTCGGGCATGACCTGCTGGCGACGGTTGCGTGACTGGCAGGAGGCGGGCGGCTGGGACCGCCTGCACCGGGCGCTCCTCGATGTCCTGGGGGTCGCCAGGCAGACCGACTGGGATCGGTCACGCGTGGACCGTGCGAGCATCCCGGCGAAAGGGGGGCGATGCCATCGGACCGAATCCCACGGATCGGGCCAGACCGGGCACGAAACGGCACCTGATCGTCGATCGGCAGGGGATTCCGTTGGCCTTCGTGCTCACCGGAGCGAACCGGCATGACAGCATCGTGTTCGAGGCGGTGCTTGACGCCATTCCCCCGATCCGGACCCCAAGCGGCCAGCGCCGGAAACGCCCCACCAAGGTGCACACCGACAAGGCGTATGACATCCCGCGCTGTCGGCGATTCCTCCATCGTCGACATATCGCGGTCCGCATTGCTCGGCGTGGGGTTGAGTCGAGCGAGCGGCTGGGACGGCACCGGTGGGTGGTGGAGCGGACCTTCGCCTGGCTGAATCGGTACCGCCGCCTCACGATCCGCTATGAACGGCGGATCGACATCTATCAGGCGTTCTCGTTGCCTCGTCTGTTTCAACGCCACCGCCGGGTTGTGTTAGGCGTTCTAAAATCCGCGCCATTGCTGGGGTCTGAAGTGGGGGTGCAGCCCATAGACCGCCACTCTACGAATTCCTTGACGCCTCCGACCCCGGAAGCATTGGCAAAGCTCGCCCAACTATCGCGGCAGGTACCCGCTGAGACGTCTTCCAGGAAGACGGAGCGACCGAAGCCAAGAAGTCTTCGACGGCGCCTCACTCCCCAGATGATCAGCCAACTGGTCGCACGCTACAAGACGGGAGAGAAGATACCAGCCCTCAGTCGCGCGTTCGCCATCTCCGAGAGCGGGCTCCGTGACCTGTTGCGGGCTGAGGGCGTATCCCTGCGCGGCCATGCCATCACGCCCGAGGATGCCGAGCGGGCGGTGCACCTGTATGCGCGAGGGTTCACGATCACGGCGGTGGCGGCACAACTCGGGTATGCGCACGGCACGATCCGGACGGCGCTCCTCAAACGCGGGGTTGCGATCAAATCAGGCAGCGTAGGGAAGCGAGACATCTGATGACTTACCTTGACCTTTCCATATGGTGGAATGGCGGGGGCTCTCTCGCTACTCCTTGAGCCGCGATGGGTCGATGTCTTCGTATCCGCTGATTGTGCCAACACTGGCATGGTCGCCGGGGTTGCCAGAATATCCAACGTTCCCGTAGTTACCGTAGATTCCAATATTCATGCTGTTATAGGGGGTATGTCGGTTAGCCATTAAGAATGCCTAACACAACCGTTGGACGGCGTTGAAGCAGATGAGACAACACCCGAGGGTCGTGAAGGCCTGATGGATGTCGATTCGACGCTCATACCGGATGGCCAGCCGCCGGGAGCGGTTCAGCCAGGCGA
>JBQCJS010000489.1:0-4897 GCA_051952485.1 Thermomicrobiales bacterium
CGGCCTCGATCGCGGCCGGAAGGTCGTGCAGGTCGATGCCGGGTTCGGTCGGCAGGGAACGGGTCTGGGCGAAGCCATTGGAGGTGATCGCCTTGCCGATCCAGCGGGTCGACCACGCGCGCTCGAACCGGGCACGCGTCTCGGTATCGGCAACATCGATGCCGCCGGGGAGGAAGTCGGGCACCATGCCCATGTCGGTGGCGCCCTGGTAGTTGGCCGGACCGCGTGTGGAGGCGACGCCACCGCCCGCGATGCCGAGATTGCCAGTCAGCGCGGAGAGGTTGGTCAGTGCCGCGGTGATCTTCGCGGCATCGCCGTAGTCGTCGGCCTTGCCATCCTCATCGATGTGGGCGACGGTGCTGAAGATCGCACTCGGCTTGAACCCGTTGTCGGGGCGCGGGCCGTCGAAATCCATCTCGCCGGCGAGGAAGACCATCGCCGCCTCGTGGATCTCCTTGACGGAGATACCGGTCGCCTCGGCGATGGCTGCGACGTCGATCTCGGAGAAGTAGGTCGCGTACTCGGCGGCGGCGGCCACGCTGTTGGCGTCGGTCGCGAGCAGGCCGGAGTTCACGATCTCGGCGGCAATCCCGTCGATCAGGAGGTTGGTCGTGCCCGGATTCGGCTTCAGCCACATCACGGCGCGGTCGCACAGCGGATAGTGCTCCGTGCTGACGACCACGATGCGGGCCTCCCGATAGAGGCGGGCGTGGTTGATCCAGTAGGAGACGATCGGCGAGTGCTCGAAGATCGAGGGGCCGACGACGAGGAGGTTCTTCGCGGCGGTGAAGAGTTCCTGCAGGTTGTTCGTACTGGCGACATCGAGACCGAAGGCCTGTCGCGTCGTGCGCTCGACGTCCATCTGGGCCGGGGAAAGCAGCCGGTTCACCGTGTTCGACTGCATGACGGCGCGGGAGAACTGCTGGAGGGCGTAGGCTTCCTCGTTCGTGTTCTCACCGGAGGCGAGGGCGGCGAACTTGCTGCCCTGGTAATGGCCGAAGCGGTCGGCGACGTGGGCGACGATCTCATCCCAGCCGGTCTCGAAGACCTGGCCGTTCTCGCGGAGGCGCGGGTAGAAGATGCGGTCGGGCGCCTGGATGATCTCGTGGCCCCACTTGCCCTTCTCGCAGGTGTAGCCGTGATTGACGCCGCGTTCCCAGAGGTGGCTGACGCGGCGAACGATGCCCTTGTTCGACTCCACGTTGATGGTGCAGCCACCATCGCAGAAGCCGCAGATCGTCTCGGTGGAATCGAGCTCCCATGGGTGATGACCGAAGTGGCGGTCCGTGAGGGCGCCGACCGGGCAGACGGCGATGCACATGCCGCAGTTGGTGCAGGTGGTGTCCATCAGGTCCATGCCGAAGGCAGGGGTGATGGTGGCCTCGAGGCTCCGGTTGGCGGACTCGATGGCGGTGACGCCGATTACCTCGTCGCATGTCCGGGTGCAGCGGTTGCACATGATGCAGCGGTCCCACTTGTAGTCGATGGTGGCGCTGAAGTGCTCGTACGGCTGCGAGAACTTGGGACGGCGATAGGGGTGGGCGTTGAGGTTGTGCAGGTAGGTGTTGTCCTGCAGGTAGCATTCACCCGACTTGTCGCAGGTGGGGCAGTCCAGGGCGTGGTCGATGAGGTACATCTGGAGGATGTACTGGCGGGCCTGGAGCGCATCCGGCGAGTGCGTGAGCACTTCCATGCCGTCGCCGAGCGGGGTGGCGCAGGACTCGATGAGGCCGCCGCGCCGCCCGAGGATCTCCACCGTGCAGATGCGGCACGATCCCCACGGCCGCAGCAACGGCTGGTAGCAGAGATTCGGAATCTCGATGCCGACGAGGCGCGCTGCCTCGAGAATCTGGGTGCCAGCGGGGACAGTCACATCCTGGCCGTTGATCTTGCCGGTGACCATCTTCTGCTGCGTGGTGGTGACCATGTGTAGGGGATGCCTCCGTCGGCACAGCGCGGTCTGGTTCGTGGATGCGATCCCGGGCACGCTCATCGTCGAGGAACCCGGCGCTCCGGACGTGGACGAGGGAGGACGGGAAGCCGGGTTGCCAAGACACCCGCGACATCGCCCCCGGTCGTCCCGGAAACTGCCCCAGCAGTGGCCCCGGAGCAGCCCGATAGATCGTGAAAATGGTAGCACACCAACAGGTGGTTATCTGCCTCAGGTGGGAGTGATTCCTAGGTGGAGCCTGTGGTCCCGCCCGGGTGGTCCCGCCCGGATGGATGCGGTGTTCCATGCGACAATGACGGTTGTATCCGGCGAGGGACCGGGCCGGTGGCCCGCGCGTTCCTTCGCTCCCTCCGATTTGACCGAACAAGGAGCCTGCCGCGTGAGTGCCGCAGCCATCGCCACCACCGAAACGACCTCCGGAGCGCAGTTCCAGACCATCATCGGCCTGGAGGTCCATGCCCAGGTCCTGACGAAGAGCAAGATGTATTGCGGGTGTTCCGCCGATTACGCGAACGCGGCGCCGAATACCCATGTCTGCCCCGTCTGCCTCGGCCTGCCGGGCGCGCTGCCCGTCATCAACCGGGCGGCGATCGACACGGTGATCCGCACCGGGCTGGCGCTGAACTGCTCGATCCCCGATCACTGCAAGATGTACCGGAAGAACTACGTCTATCCCGACCTCCCAAAGGGGTACCAGATCTCGCAGTACGATCTGCCACTCTGCATCGATGGCGCCCTGACGTTCGTCGTGGACGGACGGGAGAAGACGGCAGGCATCACCCGCGTCCATATCGAGGAAGACACGGGCCGCCTCGTGCACGACGACTCGTTCGCGGGCAGTGCCAGCCTGGTCGACCTCAACCGTTCCGGCGTGCCGCTGATGGAGATCGTCGGCGAGCCGGACCTGCGGTCGCCCGAGGAGGCGCGGGAATACCTCGTTGCCCTGCGCCAGATCCTGCGCTATATCGGAGCCTCCACGGCGAACATGGAGGACGGTGCGTTCCGGTGCGACGCCAACATCTCGATCCGGGCGCTGGATGGATCGTTCATCGGGCCGAAGGTCGAGATCAAGAACATGAACTCCTTCCGTGCCGTCGAGCGCGCATTGCGCTATGAGGAAGTGCGCCAGCGGGAGGTCGTCGCGGCGGGCGGCGCACTGGTGCAGGAGACGCGCGGCTGGAACGACAGCCGGGGGGAGACCACTTCCCAGCGGACGAAGGAGGCGGCGCACGACTACCGCTACTGCCCGGAGCCGGACCTGCCGCCGCTCGAAATCGCGCAGGAGGCCGTCGTGGCCGTGCGGCAGGCAATGCCTGAACTGCCCTCGGCGCGTCGCCAGCGATTCATCGAGGACTATGGCCTCGCTCCCAGCGACGCCGCGATCCTCACCGACGAGCGGCCCATCGCCGATCTCTATCAGGAGGCCATCGCTGGCAAGTCCGATCCCGAGACGCGGCGGGCGACGGCGAACTGGATCGTGAATGACGTGATGGGCCTGGCCCGCGCGCGCGGCATGGCGGTCGATGCATTGCCGTTCACGGCCGCCCAGATCGCCGACCTCGTTGAGGCAGTGCAGGGCGGGAAGCTGACCGGACGTGCTGCGAAGGACCTGCTGCCGCAGATCGAGGACGGCGAGATGCCGTCCGCCGCGGCCGCCCGGCTCGATCTGCTTTCGATCGACGACGGGAATGCCGTGCGCACCGCAGCGCAGGAGGCGATCGACGCCAATCCCGCTGTGGTGGAGGACTTCCGCGGCGGCAAGCAGGCGGCGATCGGCCGGCTCATCGGGGAGACGATGAAGCGGACCGGTGGCCGGGCGAGGCCGGACGCGGTCCGCGCCACGTTGCTGGAGTTGCTCGGCTAGGATTCGGGCGGACGGTGACGAATCGGGGCGGCTCCCAGCGAGCCGCCCCGATTGCTGTGAGTGGAACATCGCGGCGCCCGTCCATGCGATGCCGAATGGGCGGGTGTATGATTCCCGGCGTAGATATGGGCAATGAGAACAAGTTCCCAGACATCAACTGGTCTCATTGCATAACAGGAGTCGAACATGGCAAGTGTGGTTGAGCAGGTCCGCGCCGACGAGCCCGTAGCCGGGCGGGAGGTCAGCGAAAACCTCTTCCAGACGGCAGTCGAACAGTTCTCGATCGCGGCGGATGTGATCGGGCTGGACGACAACATCCGGCGAGTCCTCTCGGCCTGCCAGCGGGAGCTGACGGTCAACTTCCCGGTGGAGATGGACGATGGGTCGGTCCGCATGTTCACCGGCCATCGCGTGCAGCACAACAGCGGTCCGGGACCGACCAAGGGTGGCATCCGTTACCACCAGAATGTCACCGTCTCCGAGGTGAAGGCCCTCGCGATGTGGATGACGTGGAAATGCGCGGTCGTCGGATTGCCATACGGCGGCGCGAAGGGCGGCGTCGAGGTCGATCCGAAACTGCTGTCGCAGAACGAACTGCAGAATCTCACGCGGCGCTACACGACCGAGATCCAGCCATTCATCGGGCCGAACGTCGATATCCCGGCGCCGGATGTGAACACGAACCCGCAGATCATGGCCTGGATCATGGACACCTATTCCATGAACGTCGGTCACTCGGTGCCCGGGGTGGTGACCGGGAAGCCGATCGTGCTTGGTGGCTCGGCGGGGCGGAACGAGGCGACGGCCCGCGGTTGCGTCTTCGTGATCGAGGAGGCGTTCCGGATGGCCGGGAAGCAGCTCGAAGGGGCGCGGGTGGCCGTGCAGGGCTTCGGCAACGCCGGGTCCATCGCGGCGCGGCTCCTTGCGGAGCGCGGAGCCGTCGTGGTCGCGGTGAGCGACTCGCGGGGTGGCATCCATGCGCCCTCCGGACTCGATGTGCCGGCAGTGATCGCCTTCAAGGAGGCGAGCGGCTCCGTGTCCGGCTTCGCTGACGCCGATGCCATTTCCAACGAGGATCTGCT
>JBQCJS010000490.1:0-2224 GCA_051952485.1 Thermomicrobiales bacterium
CGCCCTCGGCCCGCCAGCTGGCGGCGTCGCCGGAAGCGTCCCCGATGGCGACCCCGGCGCTGGAATCGATCTACCCCGACAACCCGCGCTACGCCGATCTCGTCGTCGGCACCAATTCCCGCTTCACCGGCACCCCCGCCTGGGTCGCCCTCTGCACCACCCCGGACGAGGTCGCGCAGGCGCTCACGCAGGCCCGCGCCGACGACAAGCGCGTGACGGTCCGCAGCGGCGGTCACTGCTACGAAGACTTCGTGATGGACAACCCGGACGGCGTCATCATCGACCTCCACGGCATGGCCGGGGTCTGGAAGGACAGCGAGACGGGCTGGTGGACCGTCCAGAGCGGCGCGATGCTCGGCGACATCTACCTCGCGCTCTACCACCAGGGCGGCGTGACGCTGCCCGGCGGCTCCTGCTCCACCGTCGGCACCGGCGGCCACATCTGCGGTGGGGGCTATGGCCTGCTCTCCCGTCTGCAGGGCCTGGTGGTCGATTACCTGCGCGCCGTCGACCTCGTCTACGTGAACGACAAGGGAAGCGTCGAGACGATCACCGTCAGCGTCGATTCGAAGGACCCGGACGAGCAGGACCTGCTCTGGGCGCACACCGGCGGCGGGGGTGGCAACTTCGGGATCATCACCGCCTACCACTTCGGCGACCTGCCGAAGGCCCCCGCGAAGCAGGGATCGTACTCCGCCACCTGGGACTGGAAGACGATGGACCGCGCCAGCTTCGGGGAGATCGTTGGCAACTTCGGCGCGTTCAACAAGCAGCACGGCGGGGTCGACGATCCCTGGGGCGGCCTCTTCTCCATCCTCATCACCTCGCAGCAGGCCTCCGGGCAGATATCCCTGATCGCCCTCAACGCCGACGACACCGGCGATCCGGAACCGTTGCTCGCCCTGATGAAGGCATTGAACCTGAAGGAGGACCCGAGCCAGATCACGACCTCGGCCTGGGTCGATACGCTGGAAGCCGGCGGCCCGATCTCCCGTTCCCGCGCGAAGTACAAGTCCGCCTACATGAAGGACGTCTTCCCGGAGCAGCAGATCGACGCGATGTGGCAGCAGTTGACCAATCCCAGCCACGTCAACCCGGCTGGCCTCCTGCAGATCGACTCCTACGGCGGGAAGGTGAACGCGGTCGATCCGGCCGCGACGGCGGTGGACGCCCGCTCCTCGGTGATGAAGCTGCAGTACCAGTGCTACTGGGCGGACGCCGCGGACGACGATGCGAACCTGGCCTGGATGCGGGAGTTCTACACCGCGATGTACGGGGAGAACGGCCCGGTGGTCGATGAGGTGATGGGCGGCGCCTACGTGAACTACCCGGACGTCGACCTCACGAACTGGGCGACGCTCTACTACGGCGACAACTACCCGCGCCTGCAGCAGGCGAAGGCGCGGTGGGACCCGACGAACGCCTTCCACCACGCGCAATCGATCGAGATCCCCGGCTGACCCCGGCCCTTCTGGTACCGAATGCGGGTGAGCCTCGTGTGTCTGGGCATTGAACGGCTTCGGGCATCCATTGCCCAGACACTTGCATGAAATCAGGGTTTTTCGTAGGGACCGACCGCGTGTCGGTCCGGCTTCCGCATACAGATCGTCCGGATTCGGTATAAGGCGAAACGTCGGACGACGGGCCACCTGGTGTGGCCCGTCGCCTGTGGGCCCGATAGGCGGCGTCTCCCGGCACGCCGCCATCCGCGCCATCCCACATGGAACGACGCATGGTCTGCCGTTCACCAGACGGGGGTCATCCCGATCCCTTCCACCGACGGGCTCCGGTCAAGCATCAGGCGGGCAACCCGACCCCTCGACTCCGCTGCCCCGCCAATGCCCTCGTGGTGTATGGACCGCTAGGCTCGGGATGACATAGGAGCGTCAGGCGAGATCGCGCGCGCGGCCTGCACGCCCTGCCGTCATCCGCTCGGGAGAGGCGGCGGTCAGGCGCGGCTCGCCATCCCGTCCGCGGCCAGCAGGCGTTCGGCCGCCTCGACCAGCAGCTCCAGCGCCCGGGTCGTGCTCGCGGCGATCACCGCCTCCCGGTCGCCCGGAAAGCGGTGCTCCTCCACCCGCGTCTCCGCGCCCTCGGCGGCAATGGCGATGTAGACCAGCCCCACCGGCTTGAACGCCGTCGCCCCGCCCGGACCCGCGATCCCGGTGGTCGCGACCGCCAGGGTCGTCCCCAGCACCCGGCGCGCACCCTCCGCCATCGCCCG
>JBQCJS010000491.1:0-2302 GCA_051952485.1 Thermomicrobiales bacterium
GACATCGGTGCCCGGCAGCACATCAGCCAGCTTGCCGTGCTTGCCCTCGCGGTTCGTCTCCTGCGCGATGTTTCGCTTCGAGACGTCCATCTGTCCCGGTCGATCGGTGTAGATCGCGCCGGAACGGTCGCAGAGGATGATATCCGCCGCACCGAGGACGTTCAGCAGCTTGGCGACCGCGATGCCAGCCGCACCCGCGCCGTTAATGACGATCTTGAGGTCCTTGATCTCGCACTTGCGCAGCCGTGTGGCGTTGATGAGTCCGGCAGCAACCACAATCGCGGTGCCGTGCTGGTCATCATGGAAGACCGGCATGTCGAGTCGCGCCCGCAGCTTCTCCTCGATCTCGAAACAGCGCGGAGCCGCGATGTCTTCCAGGTTGATCCCACCCAACGACGGCGCAATGGCCGCGACGGTCTCCACGATCTGGTCGGGATCGCGTTCCGCCAGGCAGATCGGGAAGGCCTCCACCCCGGCGAGCGTCTGGAAAAGGACAGCCTTCCCTTCCATCACCGGCAGGCCAGCGGTCGGCCCGATATCGCCCAGTCCAAGCACCGCCGAGCCATCGGTGACGATGCCGACGAGATTGCCCTTCGCCGTGAACTCGGTGACGCGGGTGACATCGTCGCGGATGACGTGCGCGGGCACCAGCGCGCGCGGCGGCACGTAGAGCAGGTTCAGGATGTGGTGATCCTTGATGGGGATCTTGCTCCGGATTTCCAGGATGCCATGATTGCGTTCGCGCAGGTCGATCGCCTCTTCGCGGAAGGTGCGCCCTTCCTGCCGCGTGCTCGGCTTCGCGGGCTCCAGGCGCCCCTCATAGACGAAGCGTCGCGTCTTCTCTGCGACCTCCTCTGGCGTCACCTCACGCGTCGCCTCGCCTGCCTCGATCGCCCCACGCACGACTGCCGCCGCAATCGCCGGGGCAACCCGGAAGTCGAAGAGCGCCGGAACGATGTGCTCCTCGTGCAGATGCTCATCCGGCACCATGTCGGCCAGCGCCCGCGCGGCGTGGAGCATCATACGCAGGCGAATGTTGCGCGAGCCGCTGTCCAGCAACCCCCGGAAGAAGCCCGGGAAGACGAGCGAGACGTCCATCATGTTCGGGTAGTCGCTGCGCCCGGTCGCGATCACCCGCGCCCCACCAGCCCGCGCCACCGAAGGCAGCACTTCCGGCGTCGGCACGGCCAGCGCGAAGACGATCGGGTCGGGGGCCATCGAGCGGATCATTGCCTCCGTGACGATATCCCCAGTGGAGACGCCAACGAAGACATCGGCACCGACCAGCATGTCGCTCAGCGAGCCGTGATGCTGGTCCCCGTTCGTCTCCTTGGCGACGTAGGACTTTGCCCAGTTCATGCGTTCGGATCGGCTGCGGTAGATCGCCCCGGCCCGGTCGCAGACGACGAGATTCTTCACTCCTGCTCGCACAAGCAGTCGCGCGACACCGATGCCCGCGATTCCGGCGCCGCTGAGCACGACCTTGACCTTGTCGAGGTCCTTGCCCACCACCTTCAGCGCGTTGTAGAGCGCCCCGAGCACGAGGATCGCCGTACCGTGGTGCTGGTTCGAGAAGACCGGAATATCGGCGCCCTTGTCGAGGTTGTCGGCAATGGTGAAGGCGCGCGGCGAGGAGATATCGTCGAGGCAGATGGCGCCAAAGGTCGGGGCAATCGCGATGCCCGTCTCCACGATCTCGCCCGCATCAGTCGTGTTGACGCAGATCGGCACCGCATCGACACCCGCGAAGGTCTTGAAGATGACCGCCTTGCCCTCGGCCACTGGCAGCTCGGCTTCCGGCGGTCCACCTTCGCGCCCGAATAGGTCGGACCCATCGGAGAGGATCGCCACCGTGTTACCCCGGCAGGTGAGATCGTAGGAGCGCGGCGGATCGTGATAGATCGCCATGCAGGCTTCCGCGACACCCGGCGTGTAGACGAGCGAGAGCATCGCCCGGTCGCGCACGGGCACCTTGGAGGCCACGCCGATCAACCCGCGATATCGTCGCCGGTAGTCGAGGCCCTCATCGTTCTCGTCGTAGAAGAAGGTTCCTTCCGGCCGCGTCTCTGTTGTGCCGTTGCGGCGGGAAACGAAGCGGATGGGAGCATCGCTGGTATCGGTGAATGCATCGGTGGCAAGTTCTGCGGTCTCATCAAGGCGCATGGGGGTGGCAGCATCCACGGCGTTGGCGGTCTCTTGCTCGGGATTCGAGCGCGTCATCGGCGAGTTCCTCTCTGGGCAACGAAGTGGACATTCGCTCGCATGGGGGCGCGGTTCTGGGAAGCTGTGCGGTGACAGCAAC
>JBQCJS010000492.1:0-3934 GCA_051952485.1 Thermomicrobiales bacterium
CAGTGGCGTCTCCGGTCGCCTCGCCCCAGGCCTCGCCCGCGACCTCTCCCGGTGCCACTCCTTCGACGCCCGAAGCAACTCCGCCGTCCCGGTGACGGCGAATCCGCTCGTTTCGCCTACTAGATGAACTCGGTGTCCTCGTCGATGTCTTCCGCGTCGAAGATGTTGCGGACCGCATTCAGCCGCTTCTCGTCCAGCTCCGGATCGAACGGGGTCTTCGCATCGTCGGGCCGGGTTGCCAGGGGCTCGTCTGACGCCGCCGAGGCGGGCCGGGCCGGTTCGGCGTTGACCGGTGAAGCCGACTCCGCCGTGACGGGAGGTTTCGTGTTCCGTTCTGGCGCCGGAGTCGGGCTCGGCGATACGGGCGGGGCTGCAGGTTCCGCGATCGGGGTCGGCGTGGCCGAGGGCGCGCGCTTGGCGATCATCGCCTGCGCTTCCTCCCGCGTGACGCAGGTGACGGTCAGCCGCCGGTTGAGTCGCCGCTGGATGACATCCTCGACGATGGCGCGAGCCTCGTCGGAGTTCACCTTGTTGCGATGGAACTCGTAGGGCGAGACGAGGACGAGCGTATCGCCCGCCACTCCCGCCGGATCGACCTGCTGCAGCAGCGCCTCCGTGCGGCGGTTGACGGCCTTCACGTCGTTCCGGATCTGCACCCATTGCTCGACGATCGTCTCGATGTCGACCCCTGCCATGCTGCCCGACGGGGCCGTCACGACGGGCGCGGGCTCTGGAGCGGACGGGCGGTATGTGGCCGGTTCGGGATCGGCCGTTCCATTGCGCGGCGCGGCGCCGTAGCGGGCGGGAGCTCCGGCCTCGTCATTCGCGGATCGTTGCGGGCGCGACTCCGGTCGGGGTCGCGCGGGGCGCGGCTCGGTTGGTCCCGATGGCGCGGGGGCCGGGGTCTGGGCAGGGGCGGAGGTCGCGCCGCGGACGCGATCGCGCAGCGAGGGCCGGTTCGGGCGTTCGGTCAGGAGCTCGCCCTCGTACGGCGGGGGAGGCGGGGCGCCCAGGTCATCGTCGAACGGATTGCGGTCGGGCTCCGGATAGCGCGGCGCGGTGTCGCGCGGCATCTCGCGGGGCGACGCCGATCGCACGTCATCCGGCGCGGCGGGTGCGGCGCGAACCGCCGTCGCGACCGGGCGCTGGTCGCGGAGCGCCCCATCCACGATGGCCAGTTCCAGGGGAAGCTGGGCGAGCGTGGCGTGCTTCACCTTGGTGTCGAGTTCGGCGAACCCGCGCACGAGGTCGGCGAGTTCGTGGATCTGGAACCGGTCCGCCAGCGCCCTGGCCGCGTCGTCGGCATCGCTGGAGCCGCCCGCGCGCTGGATCAGCAGCATGCGCAGGTAGGCGAGGAGCTGGCGGGCGAGTTGCCGCATGTCCTCCCCGGATTCGACGGCCGAGGCGATGGTGGCCAGTCCGGCGGCGGCATCGCGGTCGGCGAGGGCGGTGACGATGGCCTCGACGCGGTCGTTGCGGCTAACGCCAAGCACCGTGCGGACGAGGTCGAGCGTGACCGTGGTCGTCTCGGAGGCCGCATCGTCCCGGTAGACGGCAACCTGGTCGAGCAGGCCGAGGGCATCGCGCAGGCTGCCCGTCGCATGGCGGGCGATGGCGAGCACGGCATCGTCCGCGATCTCGATCCGCTCCTCCCGCGCCACCTTGCGGATGCAGGCCTGCATGGCATCGAGGTTGATGCGGCGGAAGTCGAAGCGCTGGCAGCGCGAGACGATTGTCTGCAGCAACTCCTCGGGGTCGGTGGTGGCGAGCACGAACTTCGTGTGGGCGGGCGGTTCTTCGAGCGTCTTGAGGAAGGCGTTGGCGGCCGCGCCGGTGATCTGGTGCGCCTCGTCGATGATGTAGAACTTCGTCCGCAGTTGGGTTGGCGCGTACTTGACGCGTTCGCGGAGGTCGCGGATGTCATCGATACCGCGATTGCTGGCGGCGTCGATCTCGATCACGTCGGTGGTCGCGCCCTTGTTGATCGCGACGCAGGCCGCGCAGACGTTGCAGGGGCGCTGGTAGGGATCGGGATCGAGGCAGTTGACGGCCTTCGCGAGCAGGCGGGCCGTGGTCGTCTTGCCGGTGCCGCGCGGCCCGCAGAACAGGTAGGCATGAGCGAGCCGACCCAGCGCGATCGCGTTCCGGAGCGTGTTGACGACGTGCTCCTGCCCGAAGAGATCGTCCTCGTCGAAGGACTGTGGGCGATACTTGCGGTAGAGCGACTGAGACGGCGCCGTGGAGCTGCCGGTGATCGATGAGGGGATGACGGGCTCGGCGGCAGGGTCGAGGCCGGGGCCACTCAAGCTGAACAACGAGCCATCGCTCATAACTGATGCGCCATTCGTTTCAGGATGCCAGGGATCGGTGCGGGAAGCGCGGGATCGGGCAGGACGATGATGGCACGATGTGACACATCCACCCAGGCGATCAGCCTGACCCGGCGTCGGCCGCCTCCCATCCGCGCGTGCTCCGGAGAGTATACCGGCCCGAACATTCGTTCCTCAATCGCCCTTCCGGGCAGGAGCAGACCGCCTGATGGGCACGCTCTACGTCGTTGCCACCCCGATCGGGAACCTGCAGGAGATGTCGCCGCGCGCGATCGAGACGCTGCGGCGCGTGGACCTGATCGCCGCCGAGGATACCCGGCACACGGCGACGCTGCTGCGCGCGTTCGACATCGGGACGCCGACGCTGAGCTATCACCAGCACAACGAGCGGGCGCGGGAGGAACGGCTGCTGGCGGCGTTGGAGACAGGTGATGTCGCCCTCGTCAGCGATGCGGGAACCCCGGCGATTGCCGATCCGGGGAATGCGCTGGTCGCGGCGGCCCGCGCGGCGGGGCATCGCATGGTGCCGATTGCCGGTCCCTCGGCGGTCGCGGCGGCGGTGAGCGCGTCGGGCCCGGTGCCGGGCCCCTATCTCTTCCTCGGGTTCGTTGAGCGGCAGGGGGACGAGCGGCGCGTGCAGCTCGGGAAGGCGGCGGCAACCGGCTATCCGGTCGTGCTCTTCGAGTCTCCGGTGCGACTCCGGGAGACGCTGGCCGACCTGCGTGAGGTCTTCGGCGAGCGGGACGCGGTCGTGGCGCGGGAGCTGACGAAGCTGCACGAGGAGATCGTCGGGGGGACGCTGTCGGCGCTGGCCGGGCGCTTCGGCGAGAACGCGGCGCGCGGGGAGATCGTGATCGTGATCGGCGGCGAAACACAGACTGCGGAGCCGTCGCTCGACCCGGAGCGGGTGGTGCGGGCACTGCTGGCGCAGGGCATGAAGCCGAGCCGGGCCGCCCGCGAGACCGCCGCGATCACCGGGCTGTCTGGCGCCGATGCCTACGATCTGGTCCGGCGGATCGGGTCCGAACAGCGGGCATAGGTTGACGCGGGCGCGGTGATTCGGTCAGCGGCGTTCGAAGACGAGCTTGCGATGGTGCATCCGGATACTCTGCAGGATGCCCACGAGGATCATGAATGTCCACAGCGACGAGACCCCGGCACTGACGAACGGCAGGGTGATGCCGGCCACGGGCATGATGCCCACGTTCATGCCGATGTTCAGGAATGCCTGGAAGAAGAAGACCCCGGCCGTGCAGACGGCGATGGTCTGGCCGAAGGTGTCGCGGGCAATCTCCGCGACCTTCAGGCAGCGCCAGATGAAGATCACGATGCAGACAAAGAGCGCGATCATGCCCACGAAGCCGAACATGCCGCTGGCGTGCGCGAAGATGAAGTCGGATTCGCGCACACCGAGCAGGTTCAGCGTGCTCTGGGTGCCACCCCGGAGGCCCGCTCCAAAGAGACCACCGGCGCCGATGCTGATCCGGGCCTGGATGATCTGGTAGCCGCCGGTGGTAGGAGCGTCCTGCGGATTGTAGGAAAGCAGGATGCGGTCCCGTTGATAATCCTGGAGCACGAATTCCCACGCGAACAGGATCAGCGCG
>JBQCJS010000493.1:0-7327 GCA_051952485.1 Thermomicrobiales bacterium
ATGTGGAAGCCGGGCATCGCCCGGATGCGGCGATCGTGGGGGAGCCGACCACCGCGCGAGTGATCCACGCCCACAACGGCGTCCTCCGGGGCGAGATCGCGGTCATCGGCAAGGCCGCGCATACCTCGGTCGCCCAGGAGGGCATCAATGCGATCGAGGGGATGGCGCCGGTCGTCGCCGCGCTGGCCGGGCTGAACCGGGAGATCGCCACCCGGCCCGGGGGTGCGGCGGCGCACGGCTCGCTGACGGTCAGCCTCATCACCGGCGGCACCGGCCTGAACATCGTGCCGGAACGCTGCACGGTGGCGTACGACCGGCGGACGGTCCCCGGTGACAGCACCTCCGCTCTGCTGGCGGAGCTCGACGCCACGCTCGATGCGGTCCGGGAGCGCGCGATGCCTGGCCTCCGGATCGAACGCGCGGCGCCGCTGCTGGACATCGGCGCCCTGCTGACGCCGCTCGACGCCCCGATCGTGCGGGCCGCATCCGCCGCCAACGCCGCGCTCGGCCTCGATCCCGTCCCGACGACGGTCCCCTACGGCTCCGATGCCAGCATCCTCAATGTCGATGCCGGCATTCCCACCATCGTCTACGGTCCCGGCGACATCGCCCAGGCGCACGGGGCGAACGAATACGTCGCCGTGGAGCAGGTCGGGCAGGCCGCCGCCTTCTACGTCGCCGTAGCCCGCGGCTTGTGGCCCGCCCCGGCTGGCACATTCTGATGGCCGCCCCCGCGCACGCACCCACGACCACCCCCGCCACCGCGTCCAGCCGGCGGACACCGCAGGTCACCCCCCTGCTGCTCCTGCTCTCGGCCACGCTCCTGGCCGGGATCGGCAACGGCATCGCGATGGTCGCCCTGCCCTGGCTGGTGCTGGAGCGCACCGGCAGCGCCACGGCGGCCTCGATCGTCGCGGCAGCGTCCTCCGTGCCGCTGCTCTTCGCCAGCATCCTCTCCGGCACCGTGGTCGATCGCATCGGGCGCAAGCGGACGTCGATGCTCTCCGACCTGCTCTCCGGGCTCTCGGTGATCGCGATCCCGCTCGTCGATCACTCGCTGGGGCTGACCGTCTGGGCGCTGGCGATCCTCGCGGCACTGGGCTCCGTCTTCGATCCGGCCGGGATCACCGCCCGCGAGACGATGCTGCCGGAGGCGGCGCGCGCCTCCGGCTGGCGGATCGACCGTGTGAACAGCCTCTACGAGGCGATCTTCAACGCAGCCTACCTGATCGGCCCGGGCGTCGGCGGCCTCCTGATCGCGCTGGTCGGCGCCTCGAACACCCTCTGGTTCACCGGCGCCGGCTTCGCCCTCTCGATCGTCGCCGTGGCCGGCATCCGCCTGGCCGGGGCAAGTCGCACCCTGGCGCCCACGGAAGACGGGAGTTTCTGGGCAAACACGAAGGAGGGCCTCGCGTTCGTCTGGACCGACCGGCTGCTGCGGGCCATCGCGATCCTGAACATGGCGATCGTGGCGCTCTACCTGCCGATCGAGGGCGTCATCCTGCCGGCCCACTTCACCGCGCAGGGCACCCCGCGCTATCTCGGCTGGGTGCTGATGGCGATGAGCGCCGGCGGCCTGGTCGGCGCCCTCGCCTACGGCCAGTGGTCCGACCGGCTGGGGCGGCGAGCGATCTTCGTCTGGTGCACGGTGGCGATGAGCCTCGTCATCGTCGGCATGGCCCTGCTGCCGCCGATCGTGCCGCTGGTGCTCCTGAGCACCGTGCTGGGCCTGACCTACGGTCCGCTGGGACCGATCTCCAACGTCGCGATGCAGGCCCGCACGCCAGACCGCCTGCGCGGCCGGGTGATCGGCGTCATGTCCTCCCTGGCCTATGCCGCCGGCCCGCTCGGCTACCTGATCGCCGGTCCGCTGATCGACCGGCTCGGCCTGCGCACGGCTTTCATCCTGCTCGCCGTGCTCATCACCGTCGTTGCCGTCGCCGGGCTGCTCGTCCGCGCGCTGCATGAGCTCGATGCGCTTGTCCTGCCCGAGGAAACCGGACCGGAGGACGAGGACACCACCATCGTCTCCACCCTCCCCAACGAGGTGGCCGGCGGCCTCTATCCTTCCATGCCCCTGAACCACCCGACACCCCACCCGGAGCGTCACGATCCCGCCGGTCATCGTCGGCCGTCCGCATCCACCGCCATCACCACGAAGGAGTCCCCGTCCGATGATCGCCCCTGATCGCACCCCGACCCGAACCGGCACCCCGACCGTGCTGATGACCGGCTTCGCGCCCTTCGGCGGCGAAGCCGTCAATCCATCGTGGCAGGCCGTCCAGCACGTCGCGGCGACGTGGGATGGCCCGGAGCCCCTGGCGATCGTCGAGCTGCCGGTCGTCTTCGGGCAGAGCGCCGACGTGCTGCGCGAGGCGATGCGGAGGCTCCAGCCGGATCTCGTGATCGCGGTCGGCCAGGCCGGCGGCCGGGCGCAGGTGACGCCCGAGCGGGTGGCGATCAACGTGGACGACGCGCGCATCCCGGACAACGCGGGCAACCAGCCCATCGACACGCCGATCGACCCGGATGGCCCCGCCGCCTGGTTCACGACGCTGCCGGTGAAGCGCGCGGTGGCGGCGATGCGCGAGCAGGGCGTCCCCGCCGCCGTCTCGAACAGCGCCGGGACCTACGTCTGCAACCACATCTTCTACCAGCTGATGCGGATCATCGCGGCGGAGTTTCCGGGGACGCGCGGCGGCTTCGTCCACGTCCCGTTCAGCCCGGAACAGGTCGCCGCGGCGGGGACGTCGCAGCCATCGTTGCCCGTGGAAACGATCGCCGCCGGTCTGGCCATCCTCCTCCGCACCGCACTCCGGGCCGATGCCGACCTCCCGCTGGCCTTCGGCGCCGAGCACTGAGCCTCCCCACACCACACGACAGCGCCGCCAGCACGGGCAGCACGCCACCTCCGAGAACGGAGCCGGTGCGCCCCGCCACGCCAGCATGGGACCCCTTGGGCCAGACCGTCCGCTCGAAATGACCCGCCGTGACGGGTGTTCGACAGGCATCCCCGATGCAAGCAAGGACGACCCCCGCCCGGCGCGACCCGTGGCGCACCCCGCAGGCGGCCGGATGGCGCGCCATCGCCGGCATCCCACGCACGAGAACGCCCGGACCGGGGCGATCCCCGGTCCGGGCGTTGGGGTGTGCGGGTCGGCCCGGATCTACAGCGACTTGCCGGCGCTGGTGAGCGTCTTCCGTTCGCGCTCGTCCAGGTCGGGATCACCCTCCGGGAAGTCGAGGCCGGTGAGGCCGTCGATGCTCGCCTGGTTGTTCGCGAAGAAGTACTTCTCCTTCCAGCCATCCCCGTTCTCGGCCTCCTGATGCTCGCCCCAGCGCACCAGTTGCTCGCGCTCCTCCACCAGGGCCATCTTCGGCACCACGAACCCGCACGAATCGGCGATCCGCGTGATCTCCACCAGGATCACCGAGCGCAGGATGCCCATGATCGCCTCGGATGGCTCGAACGCGGCGACGAGATCGGCGAATTCCGGATCGTGCGCCTGCACCACCCGGCCCCTGCCATGCAGGCGCAGGACCTTCGGCGCGCCATCGAACGCGCAGAACATCACGACGATCCTGCCGTTCTCCCGGAGGTGGGCGATCGTCTCCACCCCGCTGCCCAGCAGGTCGAGATACGCGAAGGTCGTCGGGCCGAGGATGCGGAAGGTGTCCGTGTCACCCTTCGGCGAGAGATTGACGTGGCCGTCCGGATCGTTCGGGGCGGACGCCACGAAGAACATCGGCTGCTTGCCGATCCAGGCAATCAGCTTCTCGTCCAGTTGCTCGAAGATCCGTCCCATCGTCCTCACCCTCCGTCCAGGCCGTCATCGTGTCACGGTGCCCATGATACCCGACCCCCACAGTCAGAGAAAGGACGGGGGTTCCCATGCCGGGCGGGCACACGGAGCGCCCGGGGCGGCTCCCCATGGCGGGAGGGCTGCTCCGGGCGCGAGCTATCGGACTCCGGGATCAGGCCGCCGGGGTGGCGACCGAGGTCCCCTTCCAGACGCCGACCGTCACATCGACCTCGTCGAACGACCCCCACGTCTGGGCGCGGAACCGCGCGACGCCCATGAACCCGGAATCGTTCACCGTCAGCAGGTCCACCGTGAACGGATCGCTGCCAGCGGGCACGTTCACGATCTCCCCGCAGGCGATCACCTTGGACGATTCGCTCTCGGTGGCGCGCACGACGACGGCGTGCGGGCTCCTGGTGAGCGAGGCATAGGTGCCATCGAAGTCCTCGTCCTCGATCCAGATCGGCGAGGGCACCGGCGACGGCAGGTCGAGGTCGCGGATATCGTCGTCATCGTCGTCCTGCACCTCCAGGCCACCGATCTCGATGAGGTGGGACGAGGCAAGGGCATCGCACGTCCCCTCGTAGATCCAGGACCCGAACTCCTGCTCGTCATCCCGGCTGCCGGCCGCCACCGACCCGCCCATGACGCTTGTCAGGCCCAGCACGAACGCCAGTCCCGCTCCGGCCGCAACCCGCATCGTGGTCTTCATCCCGGTCATGAATCCTCCCACCCTGCCATGTGAATGCATGCTGGTCTCATCCCCATCATCGCACAGGTTTTGCATCCATGCTCATTTCCACCCCATGCGCGCCGCCAGCCAGCGCCTGGCAACCGCGCCCTGCGCCTCCTGGAAGGCACGGAGGCCGGGCAAGCCGGGAGGTTCCGGCTCCAGCGCCGAGGAGGTGAAGAACCCCGCCACGCTCGCCAGCGCCGCATCGATCTGGTGGGGCTCGATGCCCTGCGCGGCGGCGCACCGCAGCAGGAAGGCATCCGGATCGCCGCCTCCGTGCATGGTCACGCTCGGGGCCATGAAGAGCGGATCGAGCCACGCCGCCCCGATCCGCGCGTGCGGCCAATCGACGATCAGGACGCGATCGTCCGTCAGCAGCATGTTGTCGGCCCGCAGGTCGGCGTGCAGCAATGTCTCCCCTTCGACAGCTGCGGGGGCGTCGTCGCTCAGGGCGATCAGGCCCGACAGGTGCCGTTGCGCCCACGGATCGAGTCGCGCGCGATCGTCCGGGTTGTCGCGGAGCCGCCAGAAGTTCGTCCGGATGATGCCCCATGCGCTCGCCCGGCCTATCTCCTCCGCGGAGACCGGCGAGGGCGTGAGATGCCCGGCCAGCACGTCCAGCGCCGCGATCACCCGGTCCAGCTCGTCGGCCTGCCAGGGCTGGTGCGGTTCGTGGCCGTCGATCGCATCGAACAGGAGCACGACCCAGTGGTCGTGGTCGTGGTCGCCCTCACCGCCCTCGTCCAGCGACCAGCGCAAGCAGGGGATCGGCAGGGCCGGATCGTCCGGCAGCGCCCGGTTGACCAGGATCTCGCGCCGATGGAAGCGCGGGGCGTCGGCGTTCGGCACGGCGGAGACGGCCTTCACGAAGGCCCGCTCACCGGACGCCGTCGTCAGCGTCGCGGCGACACCTGGCGAGAATCCGCTTCCGATCGACCTCGCGGCCACGACCCGGTCCCCCAATGCCGCCTCGACGGCGACGACCACGCGCTCCGGCAGATCCTCCCAGCGGGCGCGTTGGCCCGCCGCCCGGGGTTGCGATGACGATTCACCCATTGAAGACTATCCTTTCGTACTCTCGCGAATGGCGACGCAGGCATGCCCATGGCGCCAGAATCGCCGTGCAGGACCCGGCATACGCGCTACGGGCCCTTCGACCTCTCGTCCACCGATGCAACCAGGAAAGGAATGCCACCGGTGAGTTCCCCCTTCGACCGTCCCTTCGACCGCATCACACGACTGCTGGCCCGGCATACGACCCGGAGAACCGTCGTGAAGGCCGGCGTCGCCAGCGCCGCGACGGGGGCGCTGGTCCCGGCCAGCCTCCATGCCGAGGAGCCATCCACGGCGGCGGCCACGCCAGCAGCATCGCCCATCACCGATGATGCCACCGGCACGGCATCGTTCCTCTTCGTGCAGGCGGCCAGCGGCGGCACCTTCGTCCGCAACCCGGCCGCGACCCCGCGCGCCGGTGGCGATGGCCCCGCGTACGTCCTCACCCTGGAGGGCCATACCGGCGGCACGATCTACTTCTCCGACCGGCCGGAACGTATCGTCGGGCAGGCGCCGACCGACCGGGTCATCGCCGGCCTCGGGTTCTCGCCGTCGAACCCGCCCAACGCCGCCATCGTCACCCAGACCGACGCGGGCGACGATGTCCTGGTGGTCGAGCTGCTGAACCCGGCCTACGATGCCGCCCACGGCACGCTGACCTACGGCGCGAACGTGCTGGGCGCCTACACGGGCGATGGCCTCGCCTTCCAGGCCGCACGGCAGGGGGACGCTTCCCTGCCGCAGACCCTTGGCGCCGTCAGCCTGTTCATCGACGACTGTCCCGATCTCTCGGACTGCATCGTCACCGGCGGTCCTGTCTACAGCGCGAAGGTGATCGGGCCGATCCCGGACGGACCGTACGGGCAGTGCTGGCACTGGAAGGATCTCGACTGCAAGCCCTGCGACGGCCACGACGACAGCTACTTCGCGGACCTCTGCAACCAGTCCTACAGCGAGTGCAACAACGAGTGCGGCGCCGGCTGATCGTCGCGGCGGGGTGAGGCGGACGGGTCGCGGGACGTCAGCCCTGTGGCCCGTACCAGCCCGGTTCCCGCCCGATCAGGTCCTTCGCCGCGCGGATCGCACCGGCGGCGAAGGCGCCCCGGTTCAGCGCGCGATGGCTGTTGCGGATCTCCTCGCCCTCGCTGGCGAAGACGATCGTGTGCTCGCCGGTGTTGCCACCCCCACGCAGGGAATGGAAGCCGACCTCCCCGGTCTGGCGCGGCGACAGGCCGTCCCGCCCGCGCACCGTGCGCGACGGCGGCTCCGGCAGGCCCGCGATCACCGCCTCGCCCCGCGCCAGCGCCGTCCCGGACGGCGCGTCCTTCTTGTGGCGATGATGCATCTCCACGATCTCGATGTCGTAGCCGCTCAACGCCGCCGCGATCAGCGGCAGCAGCCCGAGCAGGACGTTCACGCCGTGCGCCGTGTTCCGCGCGTACCAGACCGCCGTCCGCGCCGAGGCTGCCCGCAAGGCATCCATCTGCGCCATGTCGAGGCCCGTCGTCCCGATCACGATCGGCACGCCGGCCTCCGCTGCCGCCGTGGCGGAGGCGACGCTGCCCTCCGGCGTCGAGAAGTCGATCAGCACGTCGGACCGGGCCAGCAGGTCCGCCAGCGACGCGACGACCGGCACCCCATCGACATCCGCAATGGCGCTCCCCGTCCCGGCGATACCGCCGGTCACGGTCACTGCCGGGTCGTCCAGCGCGAGCGCGACGATCTCCCGGCCCATGCG
>JBQCJS010000494.1:0-5003 GCA_051952485.1 Thermomicrobiales bacterium
CTCCGTCCCGGACGGGTGGGATGTCCTCCCGGAGGGAATGTCGCGTGACTGAGGCGACATCCCGCTGGCAACCTGGCGATCGCATCCTGCTGCGCTACATCCGCAACCGGCAGGTGAGCTTCGCCTATCCGGCCACCGTCGTCGCGGACGATGAATCCGGCGTCATGCTCTTCCTGCAGGTGGGGTCGCCGATGAAGCGCCGCGCGCAGCCGGACGGCACGCCTATCCCGCGTGACATGCCCTATGCCGAACGCGCCGCCATCCCCCATGCGGTCGGCGACACGACGTGGCGCGAGAACAACGCGCTGGTCATCATCCGGGAGCATGTCGCGCACGATATCCGCCTCTTCTGGCGGGCGTCGGACGGGACCTTCAGGGGATGGTACGTGAACCCGACCGATCCGCCGCGCCGCACGCCGATCGGCTTCGACACGGCGGATCACATCCTGGATCTCGTCGTTCATCCGGACCGGACATGGGAGTGGAAGGACGAGCGCGACTTCGCCGATGCCGTTGCCTGGGGACGCTTTACCGCCGCCGAAGCCGAGGCGGTGCGGGCCGAGGCCGCCCGCTTGATCCCGGATATCGAGGCGGGGCGCTGGTCGTTCGACGGCTCGCTGGTCACGTGGCGGCCCGATCCGGGTTGGCCGATCCCCGAGATGCCGGAGACCTGGAACGAGGAGTTCCCCCGATGACCGAACCTCGCCATATCCGCACCCCCGACGCCGCCTGGACCTGCGGCGATGTTGTTGCGCTGCGCTTCATCCGCAACGATCCCGCCGACTCCATCCTGCCAGCGCGCGTCGTGGTGGACGATCCCTCGCATGTCGCGCTCTACGTGCAGCCCGGGAGCCCCCGCAAGATCCACGCGACGGCGGATGGCGACCCCCTGCCTCGCGCCATCCCGTTCCTCGAACGCGAGCGGTTGATCGGCGGCCTGCGCGACCATGTGTGGACCGATCGGCACGTCCTGATGCTCCAGGAACCGGATCGGATGAGTTCGATCTGGTACTGGTGGGACGAGACAACCTGGGACTTCATCGGGGCGTATGTGAATCTGCAACTGCCGCTGCTCCGCACGCCGGTGGGGTTCGACACCGCAGACTACCTGCTCGATGTGGTCATCCATCCCGACCTGAGCTGGGAGTGGAAGGACGAGGACGAGCTGGCCGATGCGGTAGGGGCCGGCATCGTCGACCCGGACCTGGCCCGCGCCCTGCGGGCGGAAGGGGAGCGCACGATCGCCGATCTCGAAGCGCGGCGCTGGCCGTTCGATACCGACTACGCGGCCTGGCGACCCGATCCGGCCTGGCTGGCGCACGTGCCGGCGTTGCCGGAGGGGTGGGACGATGGACTGGTCTTTCCATAAAGGAGCCGAGCGATGGCGCTGACCGAGGAACGGTGCGCTGCCTGCCGCGCCGATTCGCCGCTGGTGACCCCGGAGGAGGAGCCCGCGCTCCACGCACAGGTGCCGGACTGGGAGATCCGGACGGTGAATGGAATCCGCCGCCTGGAGCGCGTCTTTCGCATCCCCGGGTGGCAGGGGCCGTTCGACTTCACGCTCGCGGTCGGGTCCCTCGCCGCCGAGGAGGACCATCACCCGAAGCTCGTCACCGAGTGGAATCGCGTGACGGTCTCCTGGTGGACGCACGCGATCCGGGGGCTGCACCGCAACGACTTCATCATGGCGGCCCGCACCGATGCCCTCTTCGCGGAGCGGGAGACGGCATGAACGCGATGTGCTGCCGCTCCCCGCGATGCCACCGCCGTTCGGCTGGTATCGTTCGGACATGAACGCACGATCTCCGCGCCTCGCGCCTCCCCTGTCCCTCCGCCGCTCCTCGCTCCGTCCCTGGCCGTTTCTGGCCGGCCTGGCGATCGCGATTCTGGCAGTCCTCGCGACGCTCTCCGGAGCGTCCGCCCACGCGGAGCTGGTCCGCGCCGATCCGCCAGTGAACGGCCTCGTGATCGCGCCGCCCACGCAACTGACGCTCTCCTTCAGCGAAGAAGTGGAGATGAACGATCCGGCCCCCGTCATCCGGGTCCTCTCCTCCGAAGGGCGGGAGCTTCCGGCGACGGTGCGCATCGGGGCCAATCCGCGACAGCTCATCGTCGACGTGCAGGGGATCGACAACGGAAGCTGGACGGTCGCCTGGACGGTCACCTCCGCGACGGATGGCCACACGCTGAGCGGAAGCTACGTCTTCCGGGTCGGGGGCGGCATCCCGGCCGGGCAGGCGACGGTGGAGGGCCAGCGGCCGGCCGTCTGGGGGGTCGCGACGCGCTGGATCACCTTCCTCGGCGCGGCGATCGCGGCGACGGCCTTCCTCGCCGGATTCCTCTTCGGGCCGGCGGCGAACGCCCCGGCGCTGGTCCGGCGCCGCCTGGCGGTGGGGGGCAGCGCGGCGGCAGTCGCGTTGATCGCAACCGCCCTCGAACCCGTCTTCCAGTGGATCTGGCCGCCTGCGGGCGCCCGCGCGACGATCGGCCAGACCCTGCGCGGGATGCCCGATGCCTGGTGGATTCGGCCCGCCACGCTGGCCGCGCTCCTCGTCCTCACCGGGCTGGCGTGGACGGTGCTGCAGCGCCGGATCGCCCCGCCCGTCGCCATCCTGGGCGGCGCGCTCGGCCTCGCCACGCTGCTCGGCCTCTCGCTGACCAGCCACGCCGCCGGCCGGGAGACCTGGAGCGGTATCGCCACGGCCAGTGACGCGATCCACCAGTGGTCGACCGCGCTCTGGGTCGGCGGCCTGGTCTGGCTGGTGGTGCTCTGGCTTTCCCGGCCAGCAGGGGATGAGGGGGAAGATCCATCGACAGCGGATTCGGCGGTGCCCCTGGCGATCGTCCGGTTCTCGGCCATCGCCTTCGTCCTCTTCCTCGTGGCGCTGGTCACGGGCGTGGTGAACGCCGGGTTCGTCTTCCCCACGAAGGAGACGGCGTTGCCCTTCGGCCTCGGCACGCGCAATGTGCCGGAGATCGACCGCCTCTGGTCATCCGATTACGGCTGGGTACTGCTGGTGAAACTGGCGGTGCTGATCGTGCCGACGGCGCTGGCGATCTACCACCGGCAGGCGATCCGGCGGGCACTGGCGCGGGGCGTCGCGCTCGCGAAGGGGGCGTTCCGGCTCTCCCTGCGGGCGGAGGCGGTCACCGCCGCGCTGGTGGTGCTCGGCGGATCGGTGCTGGCGATGTCCGCGCCGCCCGCGCCGGAAGCGGCGCGCACCCTCGACAAGGTCGTGCTGGCGGCGTTCGCCGTCTCCGACCAGCCGGAAGCGACCGAAGGGCAATCCCCCCGCGAGATCGTCCACCTGACCGTCGACCCGGCGTCCGAAGGGGACAACACGCTCAGTGTGCGGCTGACGACGGCGGAAGGAGTGCCGTCCGATGTGGCCGATACCCGCGTCACCATCACGCCGGAGAGCCTCAGCCATGCCACCAAGGGGACGGCGATTCCGCTGGCGGCCACCGGTGCGCCGGCGACCTTCGCGACGGAGAGTATGGACCTCGCACTCGATGGCTGGTGGCGGATCACCGTGCGCATCAACCGGGCGAGCCAGCAGGGGACATCGGCGTCGTTCTATCTCATCCTGCCCGATCCGAACGTCCACGGCTTCGATGCCCCGACCGTGCCGGACAACGATCCCGCCGCGCAGGAGGTCTTCCAGCGCGGATTGACGACGACGACCGCGCTCACCTCCATGCGGCGGGAAGAGTCGATCAACTCCGGGCTCGACGCGTTCGTGATGGCGGATTATGCGTGGGTGGTGGGCCAGGACGGTGCGCCGAATGCCTTCACCGCCCTCACCGCGTTCAGTGGCAGCTTCGTGAATCGGTCGGACGGATCGCCGCCCGCACCCCCGACGGTGGACGGCTATCGCACGGTGACGGTTGGCGACCAGTCGTGGCGGCAGATCGGCCAGGAGTGGGCCGAGATTCCGGTGATCCAGTACCAGCCGCCAGCGGAGTGGGGATCGACCTTCGAGGGAGCGCAGAACTTCCAAATGGGGTCCACGGAGGTGATCGACGGCGAGGAATGCCAGATCATCTTCTTCCACACGCCGGAATCGTCCTCGCAGGCGCAGGCGTGGTTCGGCTGGTGGGTGGGCGAGGATACCGGGCTCGTGCGGCGGCTGGTGATGGTCGCCAACGTCCACTACATGACCTGGGACAACAGCGACTTCAACCAGCCAATCACGATCGAGCCGCCGGTGAGCGCGAACGGGACGCCGGTCGCCACGCCGCAGGCCACGGCGGTCGCCTCGCCTGCGCCGTGAGCGGACCGTCGCCAGCGTTCTCCATGCCACGTTGCAACCGCATGCGACGTGATACCGAATCCGGATAAGCCGTATGCGGACATCGGACCGACACGCGGTCGGTCCCTACAGATGACGCCCCGCAAGCCGCGGATTCGCGGTGTGGAGGACGCCGATCCAGCCACGTCGGAAGGAACACAGATCATCCGGATTCGGCATGATAGCCACGAATGCACGCCCCTCCATGCCACGATGGTGCGTTCGTAGCTCTCGTTTCGGGTCTTGCTGCAGAACTCCGCCCGAAGCTGCTGTCGCGTCCACAGACAATCACTGTGGACTCCGCTCGCCTGATTTCGTGCGCGATTCCCGCTCCGGGGTGATTCTGGATCGGCGTCAGGCCGCGCGGGAGCCGTCGTGATGATGGTCGCCGCCGCAGGAACATCCCTCGGGATGAGCGTGGCTGTGGGCGTGCGCTTCGCCGCAACCGCACGCCGCGTCGTGGATGGGAGCGGCGGTCATCGGGACGGACACCGGGGCCGATACACCCTCCGGCGTCGCGATCCGCGAGAGGCGGATGCCGTTCAGGATCACCACCAGCGACGTGCCGACATCGACCACCACCGCGATCCAGAGGTTCACGAACCCCAGCATCGCCAGCCCCAGCGCCAGGATCTTCGTCAGCAGCGAGAGCGTCACGTTCTGGCGGACGATGCGCACCATCCGCTTCGAGAGCGCCACCGTCTGCCCGAT
>JBQCJS010000495.1:0-2516 GCA_051952485.1 Thermomicrobiales bacterium
AGCATACCGGCCAGCCCGCCGTCGATCGCCGCGTACATCGGGGTCGCGCCGCCGTCGGCCAGGTCGTGCGCAGCGGACTCCAGCGGATCGACGGCGATCCCGTCGAGGCCCATCAGGGCGGCATTGCCGACGGTGACCCGCCGGCCTTCCACGGTCGCGACGATGCCATGGCCGGCCACCGCCTCGAATGTGTCTGCCTCCAGCAGCGTTTCGCCCTTGCCCTGCGCGGCCTTCACGATCGCCGCGCCCAGCGGATGTTCGGAACCGACCTCCGCCGCCGCGACCAGCCGCAGGAGATCGTCGCGGTCGATCCCGCCGGCCGTCTCGATCGCCACCAGCGACGGTTCGCCCTTCGTGATCGTGCCGGTCTTGTCGAGCACGATCGTGTCGATCGCCTTCGCCATCTCCAGCGCCTCGCCGCCCCGGACGAGCACGCCGAGTTCCGCCGCCTTTCCGGTCCCGACCATGATCGCCGTCGGCGCGGCCAGCCCGAGCGCGCAGGGGCAGGCGATGACGAGCACCGCAACGACCGCCGGGATCGCGTAGGAGAGGATCGGGCTCGGACCCCAGATCCACCAGATGACGAACGTCAGCGCCGCGACCCCCAGCACGATCGGCACGAAGATGCTGGCAATCGTGTCCGCCAGGCGTTGCATGGGCGCCTTCGAGCCCTGCGCGTCCTCCACCAGCCGGACGATCTGCGCGAGGACGGTGTCCCGCCCGACGCGGGTCGCCCGCATCAGGAAGGACCCGGTGCCGTTCACCGTCGCGCCGATCACGGTGTCCCCGGCGCGCTTGGTCACGGGCAGGCTCTCGCCGGTCAGCATGCTCTCGTCGAGCGTCGAGGAACCTTCCAGCACCGTGCCATCGACCGGCACCTTCTCGCCGGGACGCACCCGCACGACATCGCCCACCGCGACCTGCTCGATCGGGATGTCCACGTCCACGCCGTCGCGCACGATGCGGGCGGTGCGGGCCTGGAGGCCCATCAGGGCGCGGATCGCATCGCCGGTGGACTTGCGCGCCCGCCCCTCCATCCAGCGCCCAAGCAGGATGAGGGCGATGATGATCACCGCCGTCTCGTAGTAGAGGTGATACGGGAAACCCCAGCGTTCGGCCAGCTGCGGCCAGAGGGTCACGAACGCGCTGTAGCCGAACGCCACCGATGTCCCCACCGCGACGAGGGTGTTCATGTTCGTCGTGCGATGCTTCGCGGCCAGCCACGCCTGCTCGTAGAAGACGCGCCCCGCCCAGACCTGGACGATGGTCGCCGCGATCAGCATCAGCGGGGCGAGCGTCATCTCGGAGATGGGTAGCGGCACGTACATCGCCGCCATCATCACGACGCCAATCGCCAGGCTGACCAGCGCCTTGCGCTTCGTGCTCGCCAGCTCGGCGTCGCGCCGGGCGGAACGTGCCTCGTCCTCGGCTTCCGCCGACGTCGGAGCGGTCGCGGCCGTGCTGCCGCGCTCCACCGCAGCCGGAGAGGGTGGCAGCGTCGCGGTGTACCCGGCGGCACTCACGGCCGCGACCAGCGCCTGGGGATCGACCGTCGCACCGGGATCGAGCGAGACCGTCGCCCGCTCCGTCGCCAGGTTCACCGAGGCCGCAGCCACACCATCGACCGTGTCCAGCGCCTTCTCCACCCGGCGCACGCAGGCCGCGCAGGTCATCCCCTCGATCTCGAGCGTCAGCGCCGAGGAATCGGGGATGTCCCCACTGCCCTCGTCCACGCTGGCGGGCTGGATGACGGGAAGTGGTCGGGTGGTGGAGTGAGGGGAGGGAATCGCGATCCGGCCGGGCGTGTACCCTGCTGCCTCGACCGCCACGCGCAGGGAATCGGGGGAGACCAGCGCGGGATCGACGGTCACCGCCGCGCGCTCGGTCGCGAGATTGACCGTGGCGTCCTGCACGCCGTCGACCTTCTCCAGCGCCTTTTCCACACGCCGGACACACGCCGCGCAGGTCATGCCCTCGACCGGAAACGACACCTGGGTCGTCGTCCCGGATTCGGTTCGCGTCGGCGATAACTCCCTGGGAATCGTGGAACTCATGACACTCGTCACCTCGGAATGCCCCAGCCGGGGCTCGTCATTACCCTCCGATTATACCCCCAAGGGGTATACTATGCAAGCATTCCCGCCGCACCGCAGGACTCCTGCGACCATGCGGCACCAGGCCATACGAGCAGCGAACGCTCCCGCACGGAGGCTCGATCGTCATTCGCATCCACCGGCCACGCCAGAGGCGGGGTAGCGCGTCGATCGTCCATGCCGGCAGCTTCATTCGGGCACACAGCCGGCCCTTCGCCGGTTGTGGATCACGCCCAACGCATAGCGGATCGCGCGTCTCCCGGCGTTGCCCGCCGTGCTCGGGCTCGAACGGTCGACCGGCTCGTGGTTGTGACATGTGCGGACGGGCGGCGTACACTTGAGCCACCATCGGCCACGTCTTGTGGGTGACCTCGCAATCCCACGCTGCCGACGATGAGGGACAGGGCATGACAGAGCGGATGC
>JBQCJS010000496.1:0-6927 GCA_051952485.1 Thermomicrobiales bacterium
CAGGTGGCGGTAGGCCGCCCGCCCCTCCGCGAGCAACTGCTTCGCGTTGCGGTCGAGATAGATCGGGATATCCGGAGATTCGTAGAAATCGCGCATCCGCATGCGCACGCCGTCGTCGATCGCCGCCTTGCTGCCGGAGAACGAGGGCGGATCGCCGCCGCTCGATCGCTCCAGTTCGATGATGCGCGCCACCTGGTCGATCTCCACGATCCGCCAGCGGCTCGCCGCGAAGACGATCAGCTGCCCCACCACCAGCGGGAACTCCACCGGCAGCGTGCCGATCTCCTTGCCGCCCGAGACGACGCGGTATTCCTCGGGGGTCACGAAGGCCGTGTAGAAGCTGTAGTGATTGACCAGCCGCTCGCCTTCCACGCCGTGAAGCAGCAGGCCGTCCGACGCCTGCACGATCAGGTCGTGTTCCCCGAGGTCGCGCAGGAGCTGGGCGAACATCGGTTTCGTGACGTGGACGAACGGTCCTTCCTCGCAGAGCGCGGAGTAGAGCTGCCGCGCTGTCGCGCCGCCGTGCTGGGCGATGGCCGAGAGCACCTGCTGGACGAGGGTCGAAAGGTGGAGGCCGCGCGTGTTCGGTGGCTCGTACCACTTCGCCAGCAGGAGGTCGACCGCCGCGATCGCCTGGAAGGTCTCGGAGCGAAGCTGGTCCACCGGGTGCGTGTTCTTCGTCAGGGCTTCCTCGGTGATGTAGATCCGCAGGGTGGACGGTTGCCCCCGGCGCCCGGAACGCCCGACCCGTTGCCGCAGCCCGGCAACGCTGTTCGGCGCCGCGATCTGGGCGATGGCGTCGGCCGACCCGATGTCGATCCCCATCTCCAGCGTAGACGTGCAGATCGCCGTGGCGTGGATGTCGCTCGCCTTCAGCATGCGTTCGACATCCTCCCGCAACTCCTTCGAGAGGCTGCCGTGATGCGGGTAGAACTCGTTCGGCAGCCGGGCATCCTCGCAGGCGCGGCGGAGGCGGTCGGCGTAGACCTCCACCTTCTCCTTGGTGTTCGCGAAGACGAGGTTGTCCTTGCCGCGCAGGGTCCGGAAGATGTGCTCGGCGATCGTCACCGTGTCGTCCGGCGCGTCCGGCGCGTCCGGCGCATCCGGATCCCCCGGAGCGCCGCCGGCCGGAACCACTCCCGACGCACCCTCCGGTGCGAGATGCCCCAGCATCTCGGCGCGGATGTCAGGCGGGATCGTCGATCCGGCGGCGAGCAGGGCCTCCTTCCGGGCGTCCAGCTGCGCGACGATGTCGGCGGCGCTCCGTTTGGCTTCCCGGTCGGCGATGGTGGCGTAGATGCCCATCGGGCCGCGATCGAGCGGACCCTTCACGGCCTGCTTGAAATACCCACGGATCTGGAGGCGCAGTTCGGCGCGGTCGTCGTCCGCGCTGCCGATCACGGTCACGTCGCCGCCGTGGCCGGGGCGCAGGAACTCGGCGGCGGCGCGGGGATCGGCCAGCGTCGCGGAGAGCGCGATCCGGGGAGCGTGTCGCCGGATCGCCAGTTCGACCCGGTGGAGGAGCGATTGCACCTGAGCGCCCCGCTCGGTGCCGATGAAGGCGTGCAATTCGTCCACCACCACGTAGCGCAACCCCGCGAAGATCGCCGGAACCCGCGTGCCGTAGTTGACGAAGAGGGCTTCCAGCGATTCCGGCGTCACCAGCACGATGCCGTCCGGTTGCTTCAGGAGCTGGGTGCGGTCGCGGCCGGTGACATCGCCGTGGCGGCGGTAGAGCGGGAGGTCGACCGCCTCCGCCATCAGGTCGAGGCGGTCGGCCTGGTCGTTGATGAGCGCCTTCAGCGGCGAGATCATCAGCGCCTTCACGCCGAGGTCGGCAGTGCCGTCGTCCTCCGCGACGGCGAGCGCGGAGAAGATCGGCAGCCAGGCGGCCTCCGTCTTCCCGCCGGCCGTCGCCGCGCTGACGATCACATCGCTCTGGCCGTCCATGATCGGGCCGATCGCGCGGGCCTGGATCGGGCGCAGCTGCTCCCAGCCCTCGTCCCAGATCCAGCGCTGGATCTTCGGGTGCAGGCGGGCGAAGGCGCCGGCGGCATCCGGCTCGGGATTCCGGCTAGAGGGTGAAGGTTGCGAGGTCGTCGTCATCGTCGCCTGGTTTCGGGGCGGCCTGAGCATCCGGCGCGCTGGTGAGCGGGTCGGATGCGCCATCGATCGGCATCAGGTCCGGATTCTCGTCGGCGCTGATCTCCACGGAGTCGAACAGCTCGGTCCAGACTGCGCCGGGGTTCTGCTCCAGCACGGCCAGCAGGTCCAGGAAGGCCTTGATCGTGTTGCGCGGCGTCCGGAAGTAGGCGTCACCGATCCGGTTGGAGAGATAGGTCATGAACGCCTGGATGCCGCTGTCGGGGATCAGGTAGGCGCTCGGGTCGCCGCTGGCCTGGACGTGCCGCAGCTTGGTGAGCAGGACGTAGAAGTCCTCCGGCGTCAGGCTGGCGAGCCGGACGATCGGGCCGGAGTAATCGACCAGGCCATCGCGGGCGAAACGGTTCTCCGCGAGGCGCGATTGCAGCGCGGCGTAGGAGTAGAGGCCGCGCCGGGTATCGAGCAGGAAGTCCGGCGTGCCGCCGAAGACGAAGCCCAGCCCGGCGGCCGTCCCCTGCAGGGCATCGTTCAGGATGCGCAGGATCTGCTCGTAGTTGGCGTTGCGGGCCTGCGTGTTGGCGAGCTTGTAGAGGTTCACCATCTCGTCCATGACGACGAGCAGCCCGCCGAACCCCGCCAGCCGCACGAAGCGGGCGAGCAGTTTCAGCATGTCGTAGAGGTTGCCGTCGTCGATGATCGTGCGCACGCCGAGGGCGTTGCGGGCATCGGTGCGGGTGCTGAACTCGCCGCGCAACCAGCGGACGGCATCCGCCTTCAGCTGCTCGTTGCCGGTGTCGTGCCCCTCCCAGTAGCGGGCGATCACCTCGGCGAAGTCGTAGCCGCCGGTGAGCTCGGTCAGCTGTTCCAGGTTGCGGCGGATGACGGTATCCGGGTCCTCGCCGGTGGCGCGGGCGTCGGTGAGCGCCTGGGTAACGAAGCGTTCCACGACGCTGGTCATCGCGCCGCCGTCCGGCTTGGCGCGGGTAGCCATGTTGCGCATCAGCTCGGTGTAGAGGCTGCGCGCCTGGCCGCCGGTCGCGTGGAGGCGGCGGTCGGGCGAGAGGTCGGCGTGGACCGTGACGAGCTTCTGTTGCAGCGAGACCGAGCGGATGACGTGGAGGAAGAAGGTCTTGCCGGAGCCGTATTCGCCGATCACGAAGCGGACGGCCGACCCGCCGTCCGCGATGCGCTGGACATCGGCGAGCAGGGCGCGGACCTCGTTGACGCGCCCGACCTGGACGTGCTGCTGGCCGCTGCGTGGCACGACACCGGCGCGCAGCGACTGGAGCAGGGCGTCGCGCTCGCGCGGGCGGATCGCCTGGGCCGCCGGTGCGGGGGGTGTGGCAGCCGGTGCGGTGGTCGGGGTGGACGAATCGGTCATGGAAACGGGCTCCGGGAGGTGACGACCGGGTGGGCGATGGGGAGGGAACGGTCGCCGAGGCGAACGCGCGTTCTCCCCATTCTACTGCACGGTGCCATCGGCTCCCGCCCGGGTGCAGGTCATCGTTTGTGGTTGGGGCAGCTCAACGTCATCTGCCCTCCTGAGCGGTCGCATGCCCTGTCAGGCGGCCACAAGGGCCGCGTCTACGAGGATGCAGAGGTCGTTTCACGGAAGCACACCTGCCCGGAATGGGATCGACGGTCCCCATCCACAACGCATGCACGGCTCCCGCTCCCCACACGAACCGGGCGGTGGTACCCCAGGCTTCCACCGCCCCGGGCGGGCGCATCCGGATGTAACAGTCTGGCGTGCCCTACCCGCGGCGCGCAGGCCGCAGGCGAACGACGATCGCCAGGAGCGCCATGCCCAGCGCCAGCGCGAGGAGGATGGCGGGACCGTTCATCCCGGCGTCGCCGCCCTGGCCGGTGTTCGGCAGCGACGACACGCTCGGCGTTCCCGTTGCCGTGGCGGTCGCTGAAGGTGCCGGCGTCGTGGCGGTGATGGTTGCGGTCGGAGCCGTCGCCGTCGGCTGGACCGTGCCGCCTGGCGTCGGCGTCGGGGTCGGAATCAGGACGAGCTCGAAGGTCACGACCGTATCGGCATTCCACGGGTCGGTGTGTTCGATGCTGCGGGCGATCGCCTCATAGCCCGGCGCGTGCATCTCGAAGAGGTACGTGCCGTATTCGAGGCCGGGGATCGAGACGAGCGTCCCCCCGGAGGCGAATGGCGTGGCGACCGTGCCCCCGTCGACCAGCTCCAGCGTCGGGCTCGAAAGCTGCCACTCCGCCCCTGCCGGGATGTCGCTGCCATCGGAGGTGGTGATGGCGACCGTGATCGAGCCGATCAGGCGCTCCAGCACGAAATCATGATGGAGAGTCGGCGCATCGGCCACGATCACCTGGCCGGAGCTGTAGCCGCTGCCCGTGATCCAGAGCTGGTAGGTGCCGTAGGGCACCTTCTCCGGCAGGGTGACGGCGAAGCTCGTGTCGCCGGGAGTCACCTCGCCGCTCTGCAGGGGCTCCCACGAGCCGGCCGGATAGAGCGTCCAGGTGAGGCCGGGCGGGATCGCGCCGCCGTCACTCATCGCGACACTCAGCGAGACCTCCGTCTCCAGGAACTGGAGTTCCGCCGTGACGGACGTATCCGGGTTCCAGGGATCGGTGTGGTCGATGGTCGTGGTATACGGGGCATACCCCGGCGCGTCGATCGTCAGCGAGTACGTGCCGTACTCGATCGGGTTCGTCAGCGGCAGCGCGCTGCCGGAGGGCATGGCCGTGGTGATGGTGCCGCTTTGCGGGGTGAAGGCGTCTGCGCTGGCGCTGACCCCGGCCACATCCAGCGACCAGGTCGTGCCCGCCGGGATGTCCGCCCCGTTCGATGTGGTGACATCGACCGTGATGGTGCCGGAGAGGCGGTCGAGCACGAACTCATGCGAGGCCGTCTCCGACTGGACGTTCAGCGCCTGGCCGGAGGAGTAGCCCGCGCCGGTGATCCAGGCGCCGTAGACGCCGTAGGGAACCGGGTCGAGCGTGGTGCTCCAGGTCAGGCCACCGCTCGTGACGCTGCCGGTCTGCAGCGGCGTCCACGATCCATCGGGGAAGAGCGTCCAGGTCAGGCCCGCCGGGATCGGACCGTCATCGGCCATGCGGACGGACAGCGTGATCTCCGAGCTTAGCGCCTCCAGCGCAGCGGTCACCGAGGTGTTCGGATTCCACGGATCGGTGTGGTTGATGGTGGTGGAGTAGGGCTTGTAGCCCGGCGCATCGATGGTCAGCGTGTAGGTCCCGTATTCGACCGGGTTGGCGATCGGCAGGGTCCCGCCGCTCGGCAGCGCCGACGCCAGGGTGCCGCTCTGCGCCCCGTTGTAGGCCGGGGACGCGCCACCGACTGCCGCGACATCCAGTGACCAGGTGGTGCCCGCCGGAACATCGGCGCCATCGGAGGTGGTGACCGCGATCGTCAGGGTTCCGGTGAGGCGGGTGAGCACGAAGTCGTGATGGAAGCTCGGCCCTGCGACGTTGATCGCCTGGCCGGAGCTGTACCCTTCGCCGGTGATCCAGAGCGCGTACGATCCGTAGGGCACCGCATCCGGGATCGAGATCGCGACCGGCCCCGGACCGGATGGCACCGGCCCCGATTGCGGCGTGTCGCCCTGAAGGCTCCAGGTGAGGCCCGCCGGCACGTCGCCGCCGTCGCTCATGGCGACGGTCAGCGAGCCGATGGCGGTGTTCGGGGCGAGCGTGGCGGTGGCCGTCGGCTCGATGGTCGGGGTGAGCGTCGGCTCATCCGTCGGCGTCTGGGTTGGCTCCGTTGTTGGGGTGGCCGTCGGCTCGATCCGGTCGAGGACGAAGCCCAGCGAGAAGGTTGGGCCGTCGACGTTCACGGTCTGGCCGGAGTTGTACCCGTCGCCGGTCACCCAGAGCTGGTACACGCCGTAGGGCACCGTGACCGGAATCGAGACGGAGACCGGACCGGGGCCATCCGGCACGGCATCCGTTGCGACCGGATTCGACCAGTCCACCGGCACGGCGTAGAGCGTCCACGTCAGCCCGTCCGGAACCGAACCGCTATCCGACATCGCTACCGTGAACGACCCGCTGGACTCCAGCTGTGGCTCCGCGCCGGTGACGGTACCGGCGTCACCGGAGGCCGGTGTTGCCGATTGTGCGAATGCCTGCCCCGCCACCGATGCGCTCAATCCCACAAGCAGCATCAGGGCGATGAAGGCGCGTGTTATGGATCGCATGATCCCCTCCCGCATGATATGGATGGCGTGCCCACGCACGCCAGCAGACTCCTTTCGCCTCTTGTAGCACAGGCCGTCCCCTTGCGGGAGGGATAAATCCGGTCCTGGTACGTTTTCGTCAGGATGTGCCGCGATCGCGTGTGCCATGGGGCAAGGGAATCCCCGACAGCACGTCGCGGTCGATCGTCAACGTGTCGTCGCCAGCGATCGCGGGATCGCCGGTTTGCTCGATCGCCCATTCGTTGATCGTGTCGATGGCCCCGCCAAGCAGCAGGTGATGGCGCGACGCGAGGGCGGTCGCATCGGCGTTGGACCACGATTCCTGGCCGATGAGATCCTGGAGGAAGGCGCTGTGGGCGGGGTCCAGCCCATCGAGCGCGGATGGGGCCGCTGCGTGGAACTCCTGTTCCTGCGGTTGCTCCACCGGCACGGGCTCGTCGCTCAGCAGGTCCCCGAGCAAGGCCGAGATGGCGTCGCTCTCCTCCCGGGTTCGCGAGATCGTCTCGTGATCCAGGCAGACGGGAAGGACGCTGGCCCGACCGGCGGCGGGGGGGCGGACCGCTGGCACACTGCCCGGTCTCGGAGCGGGGGACGTGGATGCCGCGTGCAGCAGGCTCGGCACCGTGGCGGGATCGAG
>JBQCJS010000497.1:0-3261 GCA_051952485.1 Thermomicrobiales bacterium
CTGGTCAGCGAGTCGGTGGCCCTGATCGGGAGCACGCCATCCGGAGAGGTGCAGCTGCAACTCTTCTTCAACTCGGGATGCCAACCCGCGAGCTGAGTGGACCGTCTCAGCCAACGCGGCATCTGCCCGCTTGGTCGGGCCGCCATGAAGGCCGCAGCGCGACGGGCCGCCCGACAACGTGGTCCGGCCGGATCGGCGGGCGTTCCGGTCAAACCGCTTCGTAGGGCGAACCCCTGGACCACTGGTTTGCCGCGTCCCCTGCACATGCCAGGTGAAGCGAGACGCTCCACCGGGTTCGGCCCATGGGCGGGGGTCCCGATAACCCGCCCTCCGCAGGGGATCGTCGCTCCACCAGCCGGAGCGGGGGATGCGAGCGCGCGTCCCGGCGCCGTCCGGCCGCGCGGTGGGTCCATGAGTCATGACACGAATGGCTTCCGAAATCCTCTCACCCGGCCCAATAGGCCCCCGAATTGGCGAAAACTCGCGAGCCTGCTGCCCTGTCCTCACGTCAGGGAGTGATGCGCCGAATCCAACGGGCAGCCTATCGTGAAGAATGGCATCCACGCACCCCCGTCGCTGATGCTAGGATTCGGCAGCCGCGAATATTGCGCGCGCACGGTTTCCTGGAACACAGCAACAGGGGTACGAGGAATGTCCGACGCCACGACGGGCCGCGGGGGGCTCCCGACCCGCCAATGTCCGAGGTGCGGCACGCTGTCGCTGAGTGCCTCCGAACGATTCTGCGAACTCTGCGGCACGCCGCTCTCCCAGCCACGCCACGAGAACGTCCAGGTACCCGTCACCCGTCATCGCCTCGGTGGCCGGACCGAGACGGTCATGACGGCACGACCTCTCGCTGCCGCCATCGAGCCGGGTATCCCATTCTCTGGCGTCGCGGGACCGGTGGCCGAGGCACCGACCGAGGCGCCGGCAAGCCGGTCACGCAAGCGCCGGAGCCGCAAGGGAAAGCGTCCGCTCTACCAGCGCCCCGTGCTGATGTCCTTTCTGACCCTGCTCATCCTCATCCTGGGCGTCGGGGTCTACAGCCTGGCCCGCCTCGAATCGACGGTGAACGCCATCCATCAGGTCAGCACGGTTCCGCCCGAGGTCTCGGACATGACGTGGGTGGACAGCGACGACGCCACCCCCACCGATCTCGTCACGACCACGATCGACAGCGACCCGGCACGGACGGCCGTCGCCGAATCCGGGATCGACGATCGCTTCCAGTCCTCGGGCGGCGTCACCGGCCGCATCTCGGCGGCAGCCAGCAACACCGGCGCGATTGCCTCCGGCGCCCTGCAGGCCTCGGGCGTCACCTCTGCCCAAGGTGAGCCGATGACGATCCTCCTGATGGGCGTCGATGCCCGGCCTGGTTCGGCGATCGATGTCGGCGTCCGTCCGGACTCGCTGATCGTGCTGCGGCTCGATCCGGTCGCCAGGAGCTGCCGCATCCTCTCGATCCCCCGCGACACCCGCGCCGAGCTTCCAGGCTACGGCGAGTCCAAGATCAACCACGCCCTCATGGTCGGCGGCATCCCCTACCAGCTGCTGGTCACCCAGGACTACCTCGGCATCGACATCGATCACTACTTCCTGATCGACTTCGCCGCGTTCCAGACCGTCGTGGATGCCGTGGGTGGCATCTCCGTCGCGGTCCCGCAGGATCTTTCGAAGAACGGGGAGGTGGTCTACACCAAGGGCACGCATGACTTCGATGGCGAGGAGGCCCTGGCGTTCGCCCGCTTCCGCTCCACCTCCTCCGATGGCGACGCCACCCGCGTGGAGCGGCACTGGGCGATCCTGCAGGCGTTGGCATCGGCCACGCGCAACGCCTCGCTGGCCAAGGAGGTCAACACGATTCTGCCGAAGATCGACGATCACATCCGCACGGACCTGTCCGTCTCCCAGATGCTGGAGCTGGCGGACAGCTATGGCGGGAGCTGCCGGAGCATCGACGCGACCGAGATCACCAAGCTGGACGGGACGCGGGTGAAGCTGGCCGACCCGATCCTGGGGCATCCCGACTACTTCAACGTGGTGAGCGACCCGACGCGCACGGCGCGGGTGAACGAGCTGATGGGCGAGGCCACGCCAGTCCCCGCGAGTGCGGGCACCCCGGTCGCGTCGCCGGTGGCCACCCCGGCCGGGGCGACGCCTGCCCCGTCTCCGGCGATGCCGGCAGCCCCGACCACACCGGAACCTGGCCCGTCGCCTCCTCCGGAACCTGACCCGACGACGGAACCGCCAATCACCCCGCCGCCGACCCCGGCCCGAGCCCCGACGTCGTACATCGAGGCCGAATGACCATCCGGATTGGGTTGCGAAAGAACGGGAGTGCCAGCATGAGGTTGACGGCGGCAACCATTGGTCATGGGAGAGATTTGCACATACCCACCATTCACTTTTGCAGGATCGCGTGGTAGTTTCGAATACAGGGCGCGTCAGGGATTCCCAATCCCCGCAACGATGCATCGATCGCGGCCCGATGTCCATCCGACCGACGCACGGCTGATCGCGTGTGGGGAGAAACAACCGATGTCGAAGCATGAGATCATTCAGGCCTATATCCAGGGAGATCTGGACCGACGGGGCTTTGTCACTCGACTTGCCGCGCTCGGGGTGAGCGCGGGCGCTGCCGCTGCCTACGCTACCCAGTTCGCGCCCGGCGTTGCGGCCGCCACTCCCGGTGGGTTCGTGGTTCGCGCCGCGCAGACCACCGATGCCGACTACGGCACGTCGGTGGATTTCGAATCGGACGCGGAGGCCGTGGCCCTCGTCTCGGCTGCCATCGCGGCGATCGCGGACCTCTACGGATCGCTCGGCAACTTCACCGCGGCGGATTTCCCGGAGGGTCTCTACGACCAGCTGAACGATTTCTTCGCCGAGATCCAGCAGCATGCAGATGCGCTCTCCTCGCTTGGCGCGGCCCCGGGCACCCGGTCGGCGACGCTCGGTCTTCGCCAGAGTGGTCCCACCAGCGCCGATGATCTCCTCGAACAGCTCGAAGCGGCATACGACAAGGCCGTGAAGAACTTCGTGGCGGCGGTGCCAGCGGTCGACTCCGATGAGATCGGGCAGACCCTCGCGAACATCTCCCACGCCGTCAGCCGCCATGCGGGTGTGCTCTCGTTCTTCGTCAAGGGCGACGGCTCCCCGAACGGCGCCTTCGAGGAAGCCAGCAAGTAGCAGCACCGAACCCCGTCATACGGAGAAGGGGCCCCGCGCGAGCCCCGGGCCCAAACCCGGTGAAACCAAAAT
>JBQCJS010000498.1:0-3048 GCA_051952485.1 Thermomicrobiales bacterium
CGGGCTCTACCTCGCGGCGGCCGGCGTTGGCACCCTCGGCATCGTCGACGACGACGTGGTCGACGACTCGAACCTCCAGCGGCAGGTCCTCCACTCCACGGAACGCATCGGCACCCCCAAGGTCGAATCCGCCCGCCAGACGCTCGAGGCGCTGAATCCGGACGTGACGATCGTCAGCCACGCCGTGCGCCTCTCAAAGGAAAACGTGCTCGACATCGTCCGCGACTACGACATCGTCGTGGACGGATCGGACAACTTCGCGACGAGGTACCTCATCAACGACGCCTGCGTGCTGCTCGGCAAGCCGAACGTTCACGGCAGCATCTTCCGCTTCGAGGGCCAGGTGACGGTCTTCGACGCCACGCAAGGCCCCTGCTACCGCTGCCTCTTCCCCGATCCGCCCCCGCCCGACCTCGCGCCGAATTGCGCCGAGGCCGGGGTGCTCGGCGTGCTGCCGGGCGTGATCGGCATCCTGCAGGCGACTGAGGCGATCAAGCTCATCGTCGGCATCGGACGCCCGTTGATCGGCCGCCTGATGCTCTACGATGCCCTCGACGCCACCTTCCGGGAAGTCCACCTCGACAAGGACCCGGAATGCCCGATCTGCGGCCCGGACGCCCCGGATACCATCGAGCATATCGAGTACACCGACATCGCGTGCGCGGTGCCGGCGCTCGTCCCGGCCTGATCCCCGGCACCCCGGACGCAACGAAGCGGGCGGTTCAGGGCGAACCGCCCGCTTCGGTCGTTCTGACGAGGTTCAGGCGATCTCGACATCCACCTCCACCTCGGTGATCGTTCCGTCCACGACCCGGAATCCCCGCAGCACCGGCGCCTCGGGATGCTCCAGCGAGCAGATCAGGTAGACCGCCTCCGGCCAGAACGCGAACGCGACATCCGTCTGCGACGGGTAGGCCACCGTCACCGGATGCGAGTGATAGACCGCCAGCAGGCTTTCGCCCCGATTCTCGATCGCCCAGTACGTCCGGAAGAACTCCTCCTCGTCCATCAGGTAGCGCGAGACACCCGCTTCGAGGTTCGTCAGCCGGAACACCTCGGTGATCGCGCCATCCTTCCCCGCGACGATGCCGCAGCATTCGCGCGGGAAGTGGTCTCGGGCGTGGTCGACGATCTCCGCCCGGATCGCATCCGGCACCACGAGGCGTTCCCGCGCTGGAGACGGGGTTGCGGACGCCTCGCTCACGCGGGCGCTCCGCCCGCCATCGCCGGGATGACCCCGATCTCGTCGCCGTCCTTCACCGCCGTCGCCGCACCATCGAGCTTGCGGACGTTCTGGCCGTTCACGAAGACATTCACGAACCGGCGGATCTCGCCGTCATCCTCGCAGATGCGGTCCTGGATGCCGGGGAATCGCCCGTTCAGGTCCGCGATCACCTCACCGACCGTGCCGCCGGCCGCACTCACCTTGGCCTCACCACCGGTGTAGGTGCGCAACGGCGTCGGGATCAGGACATGAACGGTGCCGGTGGCGGTGGCCGGGGACGTGGTGGAAGACGTAGTCGTGTCCGTCATGGCGAAGACTCCTTCTTGAAGCGTGAGGACGGGTGCAAATCGAATCAGGTCTCCCAGAGCGCAGTGGAGAGATACTTGCCGCCACCATCCGGCGCCAGCGCGACGATCACGGCGGGACGAGCCTCGGCGGCAGCCTCTCGTGCGACCGCGATCGCGCCGGAGAGCGACGCCCCGGTCGAGGTTCCGGCGAACAGGCCCTCAATCCGCGCGAGCAGGCGCACGAGGTCATACGCATCCTCGGTGTCCGCCACCAGGTGCCGGTCCGGGAATGTCTCGTCGTAGATCGTGGGCACGATCGCGGATGGCATGTGCTTCAGCCCGTCGAGGCCGTGGAAGGCATCGGAGGGCTGCACGGCGACGAGTTCGAACGCCGGGGAGACTTCCCTCAGGAATCGTCCGGTGCCCATCAACGTGCCGGTCGTGCCCAGTCCGGCCACGAAGTGGGTGATCCTCCCGCCAGTCTGGCCCCAGATCTCGGGACCGGTGGTCAGGTAATGTGCCTCCGGGTTGGCCGGATTCCGGTACTGGTCGGCGTAGCAGTAGCGGCCTGACCCGGCGTCTTCGGCAACCAGCTCCCGGACGTGGCGGATGGCGCCGTTCGAGCCGTCCAGCGGATCGCTCTCGATCACGGTCGCGCCATACGCGGCGAGGATATGCTTCCGCTCCTCCGACGCACTCCCAGGCACCACGAGCGTGACCGGAAAACCGATCGCCGCCCCCAGCATCGCGTAGGCGATCCCCGTGTTGCCGGAGGTCGCATCGATCAGCGTCTGGCCTCGCCCGAGCTGGCCGCTCTCCAGCGCCTCCCGTACCATGGCGAGGGCAGGCCGGTCCTTTACCGATCCGCCGGGATTGGTCCACTCGGCCTTCAGCCAGAGTTCGACCCGCTCCGGCAACCCAAGGTGACGCTCCAGGTTCGTGAGGCGCAGCAGTGGCGTGTTCCCGATCGCCCGCACGGCGGCCAGGCTGTCCAGCGGCGATACGGTCGCCTGTCGTCCGCCACCGTTCCTGACCACGATCCGCATCCTCCCAGGTCGCCGCGCATCCGGCCCCATGACTATCCCGTTTGAAGCGGCTACTGTCAAGCTAGCGGCCTCGCTGGCCGCTCCAGACCCCGGAGGGCGTGGACGATGCAGCGATGCCGGACGCATGTCGGTCCGATCTGGAACAATGCACGCAAGCTGCCAGTACCCGGCCGCGATGGCATGGCTGGCGACGCGGAAGGGAACCGCTCAATGAATGCAGAACGCTACGAACAGATCGGCACCGCCACGCTGGTGACCGCCACCGGCATCGTCGCCGCCTCGATCCTCGCCGAAGGCCAACTCGCGAAGGCCCTGAATGGCGTGGGCGGCCTGACCTGGTTCGCCTCGTCCGCCCTCCTGGTAATGGCTGGCCGCCAGAGTCCGAAGCATCGCTGGCAGTGGGCCGCGACGATCGGCCTGACAGCGGCGGTGGCCTTCGTGATCAAGCCGACCGACCTGACGCTGGCGACGGTGGGCTTCGGCGCCACCG
>JBQCJS010000499.1:0-10712 GCA_051952485.1 Thermomicrobiales bacterium
GGCAAGATCCCGATCGGGATCAATCCGCAGGAGCAGCCCGGTCCCTTCACCCTCACCCGCACCACCGTCTCCACCACCACGGTCTGGGCCTCGCGCGGCGTGTTGCTGGATGCCAACGAGACCGCGAAGACGATCGCCACCATCGCCGATGGCGGCCTCACCACCCCGCGCACCATCAGCCTGCCGGACACCGCATCCAGCAACTGGACCGCCTCGCCGGACGATGCGGCCCAGATTGCCGCCGACCTGTCCGATATCCGGGCGCAGGAGACGGAACGCGCGCTCTGGGGGATCGCGATCCCGCTCATCCTCGGGCTCGCCGCGCTCGTTACCGCCGCCGCCGGGCTCCGCACCGGGCTCCGCCTGCGCCGGGCACCGCCGGCCTCGGTCGAGGCCGCCCCGGTATCGGGACCAGTCCCCGCCGTCACCACCTCCACCGCCGGTGCGCCGGCCATGCCCCACCCCGTCGAGCACTCCCGCTCGCACTAGCCCGAACGAGGACCCCACCATGCAGAAGACTTCGCGACGCACGCTCGTTTCCACGCTGGGCAAGGCCACCGTTGGCGGCATCGTCCTCAGTGCCCTCCCGGTCCGGTTCGCGGCCCAGGCCGCCGCGCAGGCCGCTGCGCAGTCCGCCACCCCGGCGCCGGTCGAGAACGGTGCCAGCCAGGTGACGATCACGCTCACCAGCGACAACGGCGGCACCTGCGTCCTCGATCACACCACGGCCCAGGCCGGCCCGATCACCTTCACGGTGACGAACCAGAGCGCGACATCCCTCACCGAGGTGGAACTGCTCAGCGAGAGCCGCATCCTCGGGGAGAAGGAGAACCTCGCGCCCGGGCTGCCCGCGGTCAGCTTCACGGTGACTATCGGCGGCGGCACCTACCAGATCTACTGCCCCGGCGCTGCCAACGAGATGCAGGACTTCGTCGTGACCGGCGAGGCCGCCGCCCAGCCGACCGGCAGCGTGGCCCAGATCCTGAACGACGGCACCACGGGCTATGCCACCTACGTGATCGGCGTGGTCGCCTCGATGGTCGATGCCGTCGCCACCCTGAGGAAGGGCATCGACGCGGGCGATCTCGCGGCGGCGAAGAGGGCCTACCCGCAGGCCCGCCCCTTCCACGAACGGATCGAGGCCGATGTGGAGGGCTTCATCCTTCCCGGCCACGATGCCACCGACAACGCCGGCAACCTCGATTACCTGATCGACATGCGCGCCTCCAATCTCGATCCGGCGGTCGGCTGGCACGGCTTCCACGCCATCGAGCGCGACCTCTTCGAGACCGGGAAGATCACCGACAGCACAAAGTCGCTCGCCGCCGAGCTGGTGGAGAACGTGAAGACGCTGAACACGGTGGTGCAGACGCTCACCTACACGCCGGAAGACCTCGCGAACGGCGCGGCCAGCCTCCTGGAGGAGGTCCAGGCGAACAAGATCACCGGCGAGGAAGAGCTCTACAGCCACTACGACCTCGTCGATTTCGCCGGGAATGTCGAGGGCGCGCAGCAGGCCTTCGCCTTCCTGGAACCGGGCCTCGAGAAGATCGACGCGGCCCTCACCGACCAGGTGAACGCGCAGTTCGCCAAGGTCAACGCCCTGCTGGAGACCTACCGCGATCCAAACGAGCCGGGCGGCTACAAGCGCTACACCGGGGAGCTGAGGGCCTCCGAGGCGACGAAGCTCAGCCAGGCCGTCCAGGCCCTGCAGGAGCCGCTCTCCCAAATCGCCGAGAAGGTCGCGACGGCATCCTGATCCTTCCCGCGCGGAGTCCCCACCGATAGGCACTCCGCGCGGCCCGGTCGCCCAACTCGCTCCGTCGCGCCGCATCCGTCAGCCGTTCCCGCCTTGCCCGGCCCGAAGGTGTCCCATGTCCAGGCCCGAATCCCCCCATGACCCATCGTCCCGGCCCGTCTCCCGGCGGGGCTTGCTCGCGCGCACGGCCGTCGCTGGCGGCCTGACGCTGGGAACCGCCGCGTTCGGGCCGGTGGGGCCAGCGATCCACCCGGCGTTCGCGGATAGCGCCACGGCGGATGAAGGGGATGTGGTCGACCTCGACCGCCAGTACCCCTTCTACGGCGAGCGGGAGCAGGCCGGGATCAGCACCCCGCCCCAACGCTACAGCGTCTTCATGACCTTCGACCTCACGTCCACGCTGAAGACCGATCTCCAGGTGCTGCTGGCCCGCTGGTCCGCCGGGATCGCCCAGATGATGGCGGGCGAGACGATCGGCCAGGTCGAACCGAAGCGACCGTCCGCCATCGGCGACGACACCGGCGAGGCGCTCGACCTCGGTCCTGCCGGCCTGACGGTGACGGTCGGCCTCGGTCCCGGGGTCTTCAGCGATGCCCTCGGCCTGGCTGCCCACAAGCCTCCCCTGCTTCGCGAGCTGGCGACCCTTCCGAGCGACGCCATGCAACCCGCCCTCAGCGGCGGCGACCTCTCCCTCCAGGCCTGCGCCGACGATCCCCAGGTGGCCTATCACGCCATCCGCAACCTGGCCCGCATCGGCAAGGCCACCGGCACGGCCGCCACGCGCTGGGCGGTGATGGGATTCGGCCGCGCCTCCGCCGGCAAGGGGCAATCGACACCCCGGAACCTGATGGGCTACAAGGACGGCACCCGCAACATCGTCGAGGATGCGGACTTCCGGCAGTTCGTCTGGATCGGCGACGGTCCGGACTGGCAGCACTACGGGACGTACCAGGTCGTCCGCAAGATCCAGATGCACATCGAGAACTGGGACACCGACCGCGTGAGCGACCAGAACCGTGTCTTCGGGCGGGACAAGGCGAACGGCGCGCCCCTCACCGGCACGGACGAGTTCGACACGCCGGATTTCGCGAAGAAGGACGCGAACGGCGCCCCGGTGATCGACCCGGCGGCGCACATCCGCCTCGCCGCCCACGAGAACAACGGCGGCCTGAAGATCCTGCGCCGGGGCTACAACTACACGGACGGCATCAACCAGTTCGGATTCCTGGATGCCGGCCTGCTCTTCATCAGCTACCAGAACGACCCGGCCCACTTCGAGACGTTGCAGACCCGGCTCGGCGCGTCGGACGCGCTGAACGAGTACATCACGCACATCGGCTCGGGGATCTTCTTCGTGCCCCCGGCGCCGCAGCATGGCGCCTATCTCGCCAAGGCCATGTTCGACTGAGACGGTATCCGGACCGACCGGAGGCGAACATCGGGCCGCCCTGAAGGCCGCAGCCCGACCGACCACTAGGCACCGAGCTCCCGTGCCAGGTACGGCGCGGTGACGCTCCCCGCCGCGGACGCTACCTGGTCCGGTGTCCCCGCCGCGACGATCCGGCCGCCGGCATCGCCCCCGCCCGGCCCGAGGTCGATCACCCAATCCGCCTGCGCCACGATCGCCATCTCGTGCTCCACCAGCACCACCGTGTTCCCGGCGTCCACCAACCCCTGCAACACCGCCATCAGCAGGTCCACATCCGCCGGATGCAGGCCCGTGGAGGGTTCGTCGAGCACATACAGCGTGTGCCCGCGCTTCGCCCGCTGCAGTTCCGTCGCCAGCTTCACGCGCTGCGCCTCCCCACCCGAAAGCGTCGTCGCCGGCTGCCAGAGCCGCAGGTAGCCCAGTCCCACCCGGTCCAGCACGCGCAGGCTCCGCATCGCCGCCGGGACATCGCGCAGGAAGCGCAACGCCTCTTCGACCGTCATCGCCAGCACGTCCGCGATCGTCCGCTCCGCGACCGTCACCTCCAGCGTCTCCGCGTTGTAGCGCGCGCCCTGGCAGACCGGGCACGGCGCCGTCGCACCCGGCAGGAAGAGCATCTCGATCGCGATCTCGCCCGCCCCCTGGCAATGCTCGCAACGCCCGCCGTCCACGTTGAACGAGAACCGGCCGGGACCCCAGCCCCGCTCCCGCGCCGCATCCGTCGCCGCGAACCGCTTCCGCACCGCGTCGAAGAGGCCCGTGTAGGTCGCGAGATTGGAGCGCAGCGTCCGCCCGATCGGCTTCTGGTCCACCGCCACCAGGCGGGAGATCGCATCCAGCCCTTCGGCCGAAACCCGCTCGACCGCGAATGTCTCGTCGTCCGGGAACAGGTCCTCGACCGACTCCGCGCCGTGGATGTGGACGTGGGTCTCGCCCTCGGCCTCTGCGGCGGCGTCCGACCCGGAAGGCGTCCGCGCCACCCCGGCATGCGCCCCCACGACCTCCGCCAGCACCCGGCTGACGAGCGTCGACTTCCCGGAGCCCGACACACCCGTCACCGCCGTCAGCACGCCGAGCGGAAACGCCGCCTCGACCGAGCGAAGGTTATGCAAGGTCACATCGCGCAATGTCAGCCACGCCGCCGGAGTCCGGGGTGCCCGCCGGGCCGGAGTTGCGTCCGGAAAGAGGTACGCCCGCGTCACCGATCCCGGAACGTCCTTCAGCCCCATCACCGGCCCACTGTAGAGGACCTGGCCGCCGCGCTCCCCCGCGCCCGGCCCGACATCGACGATCCAGCCCGCTTCCCGGATCACATCGAGGTTGTGCTCCACGATGAAGACGCCGTTCCCGGCGCGCTGCAACCGGTGGATCGCCGCCAGCAAGGCCTCCGTATCGGCCGGATGCAGCCCGGCAGACGGTTCGTCCAGCACGTAGAGCACGCCGAAGAGGCCGGACCGCAACTGCGTCGCCAGCCGCAGGCGCTGAAGCTCCCCGGCGGACAGCGTCGTGGTGGAGCGGTCGCTGCTCAGGTAGCCCAGGCCGAGTTGCCGCAGCACCGCGATCCGCCCGATGAGGTTCTCCACCAGGGACAGCGCGGCCTCGTCCTCCGCCGTCAGCGCCGCATCGTCCCGCCCCGCCCGGGCCGGCGCGACCGCCGCATCGAGCGCGTCCGCGAGGTCCGTCAGCGGGAGCGAAGCCAGCTCCGTGATGTCGCGCCCCCCGACGGTCACCGCCAACGACTCCGGACGGAGGCGTTTGCCCCCGCAGACCGGGCATGGCGACGAGACGAGAAAGCGCGATGCCTTCGCACGCAGGGTCGGGCTCTGCGTGGTCGCGAAGGTGTGGAGCACCCACCGGCGCGGACTCTGGTAGGTGCCCTGATACGGGCGCTGGATGCGATGCGCCTCCCGTTGCGCGTGGACGGTCACGACGGGCGTGTCATCCGTGGTGAGGATCCAGTCGCGATCCTTCGCCGGCAGGTCGCGCCACGGGCGATCGATGTCGTAGCCCAGCACGCCCAGGATGTCGCGGTAGTTCTTGCCCTGCCACGCGCCCGGCCACGCCGCGATCGCCCCATCGCGGATGCTCAGCGATGGATCGGGGACCATGCGCGCCGCATCGACATCCTGCACCCGGCCGAGTCCGTGGCAGTGGGGACACGCCCCGGCCGTCGTGTTCGGCGAGAAGGCATCCGAATCGAGCCGGGTCGCCCCGGCGGGATAGGTCCCGGCCCGCGAATAGAGCATGCGCAGGACGTTCGAGAGTTGCGTGATCGTCCCCACCGAGGAACGCGGGTTGCTCCCGCCCCGCGCCTGCTGCAGTGCGACCGCCGGAGGCAACCCCTCGATCTCCGCAACCTTCGGCGCCCCCACCTGCTCGAACAACCGCCGCGCATAGGGCGCGACCGATTCGAGGTACCGCCGCTGCGCCTCCGCGAAGATCGTCCCGAACGCCAGCGACGACTTCCCGGACCCGGAAACGCCCGTGAAGACGGCGATCCGGTCGCGCGGGATGGCGACATCGACGTGCTGGAGGTTGTGCTCCCGCGCATCGCGGACGTGCAGCCACGTCATGGCGTCGTCGGGCGGCAGGTCGGAATGAGGCGGAATCATGGATGGACGGGCTGCCTTCGTGAGCGATCCGGGAGGACGGGGATCGCGCGGGGATCATCCGCCCACCATGCCGCGCAACGCCATCCCCGGTCAACCCGCTCCCCTGATCATGCCGGGACGCCCCTGGCCCGGTCCGACAGGATACCAAGTTGCCGCATGAGGCCGAACGTGTCCATGAGGTGAAAGAGTTCGACCCCCTTCCCGGCCTCGTTCCGAATCATGTGCATGTGCGGGACCTCAATACGCTTCCCGGTCGCCGGGATCGTATCAGGACCGCCCGGCGGCAGAATCGGGGGCGCCAGCGGACCGAGATGCGTGCCGGTCATCATGGAATGCATGGCCACCCACTCCCCTTCGCCAATCACCGTATCGACCCTGAAATGGAGATCGGGGAAGGCCGTTCGCATCGCCACGATCACGCGTCCGAGGTGGGCCACGAAATCGCGTTCGTCGGGATGCTGGCGATCGTTCGCCGCCTGGCCGACGAGTTCCGGCAACACCGCAAGCTGCCCCTGGTTGAAACACTCCTCCAGTACCCGCACGGCGATAGCCTTGTTCGCAGCCACCCGTTCCTGCCCGGAATCCAGAGCGCCCATCGTCACCCCTCCGTATTGATCCGAATGTCATTACGACGGATTTCCTGCTATCCTAGGGATCATGGTCGATGATGTCAAGCCGCCAACCGGATCGAAGGTGAAACCGCCCCGGACCTACGACGCCTCGCGCCGGAGGGCTGCTGCCGCCGAAACCCGTACCGCCGTCGTCAACGCGGCGCACGACCTCTTCCTGGCCTCGGGCTACCGCGCCACCACCATGAGCGCGATTGCCGAGCGAGCGCAGGTCGCGGTGGACACGATCTACGCGACCTGCGGTCGAAAACCGGACATCCTCCGCGAGCTGCTGGAAGGGGCGATTTCGGGAGAAGGGGCCCCCATCCCGGCCCTGCAGCGCGCGTATGTCCAGGAAATGGCCGCGCTCCCCGACGCACGGGCGAAGCTCCGCCGCTACGCTCGGGCCATCGCCGAAATCCAGTCCCGTCTGGCTCCCCTCGTCCGGGTCCTGCAGGATGCCGCGACGACCGATCCCTCCCTGGCCCGTCTCTGGCAGGAAATCGCCGAGCGACGGGCGGCCAACATGCGCCTGCTGGCCGCCGACCTCGCAGCGACCGGCCAGCTCCGGCCAGGGCTTTCGATCGAGGAGGTGGCCGACACCATCTGGGCGACCAACGGCCCGGAGCTCTATACGCTGCTCGTGCTGCAACGCGGATGGCCCGCAGACCGCTTCGCGCACTGGCTCGCCGACGCCTGGATCCGCCTGCTGCTGTCCCCCACAGCCAACATGGACGCGGCGCCCGACCCCGAATCCCCTTGACACGGGCCTCCCTGGCCACCGATGGGTGTCGAGACTATTCTGGCTGTCTTTGATGACGAGGATGTCAGGAGCCGACGAGCGTCGCCCCTGTCCACCACCGACGTTCGCCATATCCACCATCGAGATCGATCAGACCCCTCCACCAAGCGTGCAATGGTGCCGATGGCTCCGCCGCGCTTCGCCAGTCTGCCGGCGCGCTTCTCTGGATCGCGACTCCGGACTACGAGACTGTCCTGTCCCGCCCAAGGTGATGATTCACCCTCCGTTGTCTATACGCTGGCGCTGCTCCCTCAGGAGAACTTCGATCTGGGCAAGTCGTTGCTTGATCTCTTCCTGATCTTCGTCATACGTGTGCACCTTGATGAACTCGAAGAATCCCGCGAGCAGGGCGAACTGGATCGCGAGCTGCCAGAACTCGGCTTGCAAATTCTCAAAGGTGTCGCGCAGCCAATCGATGGTATGGGACGCGAGGCTGATGGATTGCCCATGCCCCTCGGCCTGGTGGACGGCCGAGATCCACCCCGTCCAGTAATGAATCAGCACCGAACCCAGAGCCGCAACGGTCATCAAGAGGGCAGCCCGGTATTTCTTCATCGCAGGTCTCCACGCTCATGTTCGGTCCGATCGTTCCCACGACCTCGGTCCTGATCCGCGCGCACTCGCTCGCGCCCAGTCTCCCTGTTCTTCCCGATGCTGACGATGTGCGATAGGCTACGGTGGGGTGAGGAGTGACCGCATGCTCCTTTATAGACACGCTTCTCGTGCAATGTGAAGGAGCGATCTCAGCAGCGGGTGACCGTCTCCCGATCGCTATCGACATTCGCGTGACCTGAGTGGGACAGGGACTACGACATGGCAGACGATCCGCAATCGGCGCTGGGCCATCTCAATCGGGGCATCGACGCCTACAACGACCAGCATCTCGAGTCCGCCAAGCGCCATTTTGCCGAGGCGCTGCAGATGGAACCAGGCAACGACGTCGCCTGGCTCTGGCTTGCGCAGGCCTCCGAGGACGACGGCGAGCAGCTCTATTGCCTCGACCGCGCCGTTGCCCTGAACCCGGACAGCACCGGCCGTGACGAACGCACCGCCCTTCGGGCTCGGGGGGTGACGCCGACGGTGCCGCCGGTGATCGCCGATCTCAAGCAGCCGCCCATCCCGCCCCGGTTTCAGAAGGCACGGTCCTCGCTGGTGCTCCCGGTCCGAATCCCCACCGGCAGGCGGGTCGTTCGCCGCCGTCGCGGGCGAAGCGCCGCCGCGCCCGACACCGAGCCCCCACCACCGTCGGCACGGTCCTGGCCGCGCTGGTTGGCCGCGGCCTTGCTGCTGGTCGCCGTCGCGTCCTTCGCCCTGATCTGGTGGCAGGACGATGCCAGCGATGCTGCGCTGGCGATTGCCGTGGTGGGGCCGATGTCGGGAGCCGATGCCGCCATTGGGACCGAGATCCGCAATGGTGCATCCATCGCGGCGGCGGACTTCAACGCCGGGACGAGCGGAACTCCGATCACCCTCGTCTTCTTCGACGATCAGAACGACCCGGACACGGCGGTCGACATTGCCCAGCAGATCGTCAAGGACACTCGCTTTATCGGCGTGATCGGGCATGGCACCAGCTCCACGTCGCTGGCCGCCGCACCGATCTACCAGGCTGCGGGGATGCCCGCCATCGCGGCCCAGGCTACCGATGACCGCCTTGCCGAGTACCCCGATTACTTCCGCACCATCTTCTCGAACAAGACCGAGGCGACCATCCTCGCCAGCTATCTCGTCGACGTGTTCAAACAGGACACCGTCACCATCGTGACGGGGGAGTCTGCGTACGAACAATCGTTGACCGCCGATTTCAACGAGGCGTTTCCCGCCCAGCAGGGAACGATTGCGCAGGTCCTCACCATCTCCAGCGCCGATCCGGAAACCTCGATTGCGGACATCGTGTCGAAGGTGAAGGCGAATCCGGATGGCGGCATGGTCTTCCTCGCCCTGACCGAAGATCACGGGCATACCTTCCTGCTGGCCAGCAAGCGGGCCGGCGTCACCCAGCCGATGGTGGGGTCCGAGGCACTGGGATCCTCGCGCTTCGCGCAACTCTTTGCCGACGAGCCGGAAGAGCAAGCGACCCCCGGCTTCTTCACGGACGGCATGTACGCGGCGTCGCCGCTGATCTACGACGCCGTTGGCGCGGATGCGGTCGTCTTTTCGAACAACTATCGGGCCGAGCATGGGATCGCCCCCAGCTGGCGGGCCGCCCGCGTCTGGGATGCGGTGATGGCGATGGCCACGGCCTCCCAGCGGGCGAACATCCGGGACGATGCCGCCGACATGACGGTTGCGCGATCGGCGGTCACGGCGCAGCTGCACGCGATGAACAGCGTGGACAGCTCATTCCTTGGCCTGTCTGGTCCCTTCTTCTTCACCGCCGCCGGGGACTCGCCCCAGGGCGTCTCGATCGGCGTGTTTCAGGATGCGCGGTTTGGCAGTGCGTCGACGCAGTACCGCCTGGTCACCAACACGACCCAGTACGACATGGACGCGGAGGTTGCCGCGAAGCGGGCGATCGACCTCGATGGATACTACGTGCGCCAATATCGCGTCGTGTATGTCGGTGTGGAGATGATCGAGCTGCGGGACCTGAATCTTTCGGACCAGTCGTTCCACGCCGATTTCTTCATCTACTTCCGGTACAACGGTGATGACACGCCGCTGAATGTCGTGTTCTCCAATGCGGCGGGTTCCGGCCTTGGCCTGGGCACGCCGCTCAACGAGAGCGTGACCCACGATGGGATGAACTACCGGCTCTATCGGGTCGAGGGGACCTTCAACGAGCCGATGAGCTATGTCGACTATCCCTGGGATCGCCACAACCTGACGATCCGGTTCCAGAATCCGAACCTGACCCAGACCGACCTCGTCTATGTGGCCGATCCTGCGGCGATCGAGATGTCGCAGGCGGAACGCCTGCAGAGCGGCTTCGACCGATCCCGCCCCTTCAACCGGATCCCGAGCTGGCAGGTGGACAGCGTCCTCTACACGCAGGCGTCGATCACCTCGTCGGCTGCCGATTACGACACCGAGGGCGTGGTCCAGTTTTCCGAGTTCCAGATCGTGATGGATGCGGGACGTGATGTCTCCAGCTTCCTCTGGAAGAACCTGCTGCCGCTCGTTCTCCTCACGCTGGTGACCTACATCGCGATCTGGTTCCCGGCGGAGCAGGCGGGCGCGCGCGTCGGGTTCGCGATCACGGCCCTGCTTTCCTCGGCGGTGATGCTGAACGCCATCTCGGGCCAACTCCCGGATATCGGCTACACCGTGGCGATCGAGTGGGGCTACTACGCCTATATCGCCCTCTCCGCCCTGTTGGTGCTGCTCACCATCGCGGTGGACCGCTCGTACAAGGCCAAGCGCATGGTGCGCGTTCGCCGGCTGGATACGTTCATCCGGGTGCTGTATCCGGTGGCGATCCTGGCGGTAGCCGCCGCCTACTGGTGGCGCTTCGTCGCCTAGCCGGTCGTCGTTGTGGGGCCATGGCAACATGACATAAGGA
>JBQCJS010000500.1:0-2584 GCA_051952485.1 Thermomicrobiales bacterium
TCCAGGAGGTTGATCATCGTGTTGCCCAGGTCGAACACGGTGGAGACCTCATCCGCGAAGATCTGCTTCAGTCCGAAGACCTCGCCGAAGAACATCCGCGCCCGGTCCAGGTCGCGCACTAAGATGGTGATCGCGCCGAGACCGGTCAACGCGGGGGCAGCGGACGTGGGAGTGGTGGGAGTAGCAGTGGTAGCCATCGTTTCCTCCAGGACGAGACGCCAGATCGGCCCTCCGATTCTCGTCCAACACCCGTTCGGCCGCTTCTTCCCGCTTGCGGCCCGACGGCGAACGCGCGAACGGAGGCCCCTGACCTCGGGACCTCCGTTCATTGCTTGCGTTGGGTTCCCGGTCAGGCGGAAGGCGCGCCTTCCGGGATGCCCGCCTGCGCGGCTTCGGCGCTCCACGAGCGGAGGCGGCGCAACAGCGCCCGCTTCTTGCTCTGGTGGCTCTCCATCCGGGTCAGGATGCTGTCCAGCACCGCAATCGCCTCGACGATGTGCGGCCCCTTGTTCAGCATCACGCACTCGGCGCGTTCGCCCATCGCCGCATCGGTGATCTCCGAGCGGGAGGGCAATCCCGTCTGCGCCAGCGATTCCAGCACCTGCGTCGCCCAGATCACCGGCAGGTGCGCGGCCTCAGCCAGCCACAGGATCTCCTCCTGGATCTCCGCGAGGCGCTCCCAGCCCACCTCCACCGCGAGGTCGCCCCGCGCGATCATGATGCCGGCCGTCTCCTCCCGCATCGCGGCGAGCACGATCTCGGGAAGGCGTTCGAAGGCGCGGCGCGTCTCGATCTTCAGGACGATCCCGGGCCGCTTGCCGCCGAGTTCCGTCAGGTGCGCCTGCAGCGATTCGACATCGCTGGCATGGCTGACGAACGAGAAGTCGATCATGTCGGCGTGTTCGACCACGAAGGGCAGGTCGGTCAGGTCCTTCGCGGTCAGGGCGGAGAGCGCCAGGTCGGTATCGGGCAGGTTGATGCCCTTCTCGCCGCGCAGGCGAGCGCCACCGTCGCGGGCCCGCACGATCTCCACGGTCATCGCGTCAGCCGCCACCTCCCGGATCACGCCCTCGATCTTGCCGTCGTCGAAGAGGATGCGCTCACCCGGCTTCACGGCCGCGAAGACCTCCGGCAGCGTGCATCCGATTCGCGCCGGGATCAGCGAGCCATCCTCCGCCTCCTGCGCTGGCGTCCCCGGGTCCAACGATCGGGAGACGACCAGCCGGTCGCCGGCATGGAGGGTCAGGAATCCGGCGGCCTGGGGGAACTCGCCGACCTCGGCGGTCCTGCCGTGGCGCTCCCGCACCTCCAGTTCCGTACCCGGCGCGACGTAGCTGGTCTGCAGGGAGGTAGCCCACCAGCCCTCGCCGTCACGCGCCGAGACCGTGAGATGCCGGGTCGCCTTGCGGGTATCGGTGAACCGGATGTGATCGCCGTAGTTCAGGGTCTCCAGCCAGTTCGCTGGCATCGGCAGCGAGGCGGCGGCCGCTTCCGGCGCGGGAACGCCCTCCGGCGCCAGCCAGATGCGGGCCGGGGAGACGATGTGCCCGAAGGCGTCCCGCTGGGGACGCCACTTGATGACCGGCACCTTGCCGACCACCGGGCCGGTCCGCAGTTTCGGCCCGGCGAGGTCCATGATGATCCGGCAGGAGCGGCCCGTGCGTGCCTCCGCCTCGCGCAGGCTGTCGATCATCTGCGCCCAGACGGGGGCACTGTCGTGCGCGCAGTTGATCCGCAGGACGTTCATCCCGGCATCGAGCATCGCGGCGAGCTGGTCGACATCCCCGGCGAGGTCGGTCGCGGACGTGACCATGATCCTCGCCTCCCGCGTGGCTGCACCCGGACCCAGCAGGGCGTCGGTGTGCTGTTCCAGCAGGGCCTGGCCCTCCAGAAGGGAGACCGGTTCGCCCGCCACGATGCTCGACGCCGGTGGCGTCCAGTCGCGCCCGGCCAGCGCGTAGAGCACGCCGATCACCGCCCGCACGCTGTCCTGGACGTGCGCCTCGGCACGGCCCAGCGAGGAGAGGCCGAGATCGGCCAGCGCGATCTGCAACTGGCGGATATCCCGCTCGCGCAGGGCGAGGTACTGCAGCATGTTGGCGGCGCTGCGCCGGAAGCGGGGGTGCACCCGGTCGAGAATGGGACCGGCCTGCTCGACGGTAGCCGTGAGGTCGGCATCGAGCGCCGTCAATTGCTCGATCAGGTCGTCGTAGGTGGCCACGAGCGGGGTCTGGCTCGCTTGGTCGATCATGGGGTTGCTCCAGTCATGCGGGCACGGGAGGGGATGCGCGACGCTGCGCATCCCCTCCCGTACGCTACGACGAGCTTCCCATGCGAGGGATGAAGAAGTCGTTACAAAATGCCGCCGTGCATACCGATCGCCAGCGGCACGATGGCATCAGATCATCGCGCGCAGGGCGGGGCGGAGCCAGAGGTGCGCGCGTTTCCCGGTCGTCCACAGCAGGCGAATGCCGAAATACCCCAGCGCGATCCCGGAGACGAGATCGACCCAGCGCATGATCCGCTCGCCCATCAGCCGGCCACCGAGCACCGCGATCGCCACGAACAGGCTTCCGAGCAGCAT
>JBQCJS010000501.1:0-2215 GCA_051952485.1 Thermomicrobiales bacterium
GCAATGCTGCTGCTCCACTCCAGCGTCGCATCGAATGCACGTCCTTTGGTACGAACAACGTTCAGGTCGGGTCCCACTCCACCAGTATGTGGTTGCTTCCTGGGGAAAGCAAGAAGACGGGGGGAGCCCGGGATGGCTTCCGATGACGACCGTACGAGACGAACTCCTGCCCCCTGCTCCCAGCTCCCCGATCGTTCGGACGGTGGCCCCTGGGCCGGATGCCAGGCGACGAGCCCAGCTGTCACCCCGGAATGCGATTGCCCCGTGCGAACGGGGAGATCGCCGCCAATGGTGGCGGGCCGTTTGCTACACTCATCAGTCAGCAACGGGCGCCGATGCGAGGCGCCGTTCACCAGGAAAGCGAGTCCGGTTGGTGAATACAGACCCGAACGAAGCCCTGAACGAGACGGATGCCGCGGCGATCGCTCCCGAGGATGTGACGCGCGCCCAGGACGGCCAGTTCTCCGAGGAGACCGAGGGCGTGCTCCCGCTGACGTGGGAGAAGGCTCCCGGCCTCCTGCAGAACGAGCAGACCGAACTGGTGGATGGTCCCTCGATCGCGATGGAGCGTTCCGGCGCCCAGACGATCAAGGGCCAGCGCATCACGATGAGCAACTCCGGCGCGCAGTCGATCGATGCGCGGTCGGTGAAGCTGGAGAACTCCGGCACCGCGAAGCTCTCCGCCGAGCGGGCCACGCTCAGCAGCTCCTCCGTGCTGGTCGGCAGCGCGAAGGAGATGCGCCTGACGCAGAGCGCCATCGGCGTGGCGGCCGGCGAGGCCGTCACCCTGGCGGAGGGCAACCGCGTCGGCCTCCTGGCCGCCGACAAGGTGGAGGCGGCCCACGATGTGCGAGCGGTCATCCTGTTCGCCGATGACGTGAAGGCCGGGGGTTCGGTCAGTTCGGTGTTGACGCCGGTGACCGCTGCCGCGATGGGCGGCGGGTTCGCGCTGGTGCTTGGCGTGATACTCCGCGCGTTCCGCAAGCGGGCGGGATGAGGGGGACAGCGATGGATGGAATCAAGCGATTGGTGGTCTTCGGGATCGGCGGCGCCATCGGCACGGCTATCGGGGCGGCGGTCGCCAGCCTGATGGCCCCGCAGACGGGCAAGGAACTCCAGGCCACGACCCACGGCTTCGTCGATGAGGTGAAGTCGGCGGGCGACCAGGCCCAGGCGGAAACCGAGGCGGCGCTGCGCAACCGGTTCCGGCAGGCGACCGGCACCAGGGGCACCCTCACTGATGTCACCGGCATCTCGGCCGGCTCGACACCCGCCCAGCTTCCGGCCTCCCGCTAGCCACGGATTGACGCTTGCCAGGTACGAACGTGTGTTCTATTCTGGCGGCATGGACCGACGTGATGCATCCGGCGGACGCCGGGGAACCCGCTATCACGAGCAGCAGGCGAAGACGATCGTCAACGCCGTGAAGGGGATGCCGTTCCACTGGAGCGTCTCCCCCTATCGCGGCTGCGTGCATGCCTGCAGTTACTGCTACGCCCGCGCGACCCATCCCTTCCTCGGGTTCGACGCGGGCGCGGATTTCGAGCACGAGATCGTCGTCAAGGTGAATGCGCCGGAGTTGTTGCAGCGCGAGCTGAGGCATCCCCGGCTGCGTGGCCAGACGATCATCATGGGCACCGTCTCCGATCCCTATCAGCCAGCCGAACACCGGTATCGCCTCACGCGACAGCTCCTGCACATCCTGGAGGCAGCCGGGAACCCGGTCGGCATCACCACGAAATCCACCACCGTGACGCAGGATCTCGGCATCCTGGTCCGGATGGCCGCGCGCAACCGCATCGGCGTCAATCTCACGATCACTACCCTGGACCGCGACCTGGCGCGCCTGCTGGAACCGCGCGCGCCGTCGCCGGAGCAGCGGCTCGCGACGGTGCGTGCCCTCGCCGAGGCCGGGGTGCCGGCGGGGATCTTCTGCGCCCCCATCCTGCCCGGACTCACCGACGATGCGGACGATCTCGAACGCCTCGCGGAGGCGGTGGCGTCCCACGGAGGCCGCTGGATGATGTCGGGCGTCCTCCGCATCGGCGACGGCTTCGCCAGGCCGTTTCTCGATGCCGCGCGCCGAGACTTTCCTCACCTCGTTCGCCGGTACGAGCGGCAGGCGTCACGCGGGTTCCGGGGCTCGGCCTCGCCGGACGAGGTCGCGGCGATCCAGGGCCGGATGGACGAGATCCGGGCGCGATACGGATTGCTT
>JBQCJS010000502.1:0-2652 GCA_051952485.1 Thermomicrobiales bacterium
ACCTGGCGGCCTGACGCCCCCGCCGCCGCCGACGGGCCGGCCGTTCCCCCCCGCGGAGGGGTGGGGGGCCGCGGGGGGCTGGCGGGGGGTCTGGCGGGGCCCCCCGACCGTCTCCGAATCTGCGGCACAGAAGGTCAGAGCGTGGTGGGGTGATCCTTATGATCGCCCGGGATTGCCGATGCCGCCGAGGCGATCACCGACCGCGGCCGCGAGGATCGCCCCTGCGGGCCACGACGGGCTCTTCGTGACGATCGTTCCGGATGTTGCTGCGAACCGCCACGGTATACGAGACGATCCACTGAGCGCAGCCGAAGGATGGCGTGTTGGTCCGATGCCGGCAGCCACCACGTCCGCCGTCCATTCACCACCAGTGCATCCGGATTCGGGATGCGCCAGCTCCGGATCGGGCTCAGGTGCGGGCGCTGGCGATCGCCTGGTCGAGTTCGTCGGCGCTGATCTGCCCCATCTTGATGAAGGCGATGTTCCCCTCCGCGTCGATGACGAAGGTCGCGGGGTAGGCCGGGATGCGATAGTCCTGCTCGATCTGGCCACGGATCTTGTCGCCCCCTGCGGTGTCGCGGCCGATGGCGTAGGTGACGCCGTGATCCGTCGCGAACTGGCGGGCCTTGTCGTCCTGGTCGTTCTTCGCCCCGACGCCGACGAAGACCACATCCGCCGGCGCGGCGGCGGCAGCCTGCTCCAGCACCGGCATCTCCTCCTGGCAGGGGCCGCACCACGACGCCCAGAAGTTCATCACCACGATCTTGCCCCGCTGGTCGGCGAGGGAGAACGTGCTGCCATCGAAGAGGGTGAGCGAGAAGTCCGGCGCGGGGCGATCGGCCTGGACGCCGGCGGTCGGGGCGGCATCGGGGTCGTCGGAGGATGAGCCCATGCGGTTCACGATGCCCACCGCCACGAGGCCGAGGACGATCAGCACCGCCAGCCCGATCGAGGAGAGGCGCCCATAGCGGCTGTAGCCGATCCGGCCGTGATCGATGGCCTCGCCATCGGGCTGCTCCTCGTCGGCGAACGGGCTGGGCTCCGCCTCCGGCTCGGGGGAGACGGAGGCGGGCGCCTGGCCGGACTGGGGGGGCGTCGTCGGATCGTCTGCGGATGGTGGGGGTGTTGGGGATGATGGCATGGCGATCAGGGAAGGGCCTCGATCACCGTCTGGACCTTGGTTGCGAGGGCATCGTCGTCGCTGATGAGGACGGCAATCACGTTGCTGCCCTGTGAGATATGAACCGCCTTGTTCCCCCGCAGGTCACGGCCGCTGGGGGTGGTCAGGGTCATGGTGTCCGTGTCGATCTTCGCGGCGTCGGCCTCGCGCGCCTTCATGGCGGCATCGTGATCGCCGTCGAGATAGATGAAGACGAGCAGCGTGTCGTCGCCGATGGTGATCATCTGGCCGGGCTGGGAGAGCTGGTCGGACTTGCCGGTGCCGCGCCCGTAGTCGGCGTCGATCCCGCCCTTCTTCAGGCTTTCGACGATGGAGCCGAGCGAATTGCGCCCCGGCTCGGCCGTGGGCTGCACGCGCGGTTCCTCCGTCGTGCGGTCCTGGAGATAGAGGTAGCCGGCCGCCGCCGCGAAACCGATGGCCGCGATGAAGAGGACCGTGCTGAGGATATGGGAGCCGCGCTTCGACCGGGAAGACGATGCCTGTGGCGGTGTCGAGGGGCTGGTTTGGGTCGTTGGCGCTTGCGAACGGGAACCAGCGGTCATACGGATACCTGCCCGTGGAGGCGAACCGTCATCGTGATGCTCCAGCGGCAACGGAAATGGTTACCGCGCGATGCGTTCCGGTGGGTCCACAACCCCGGGAACGCCGAGTGACTGACAGCGGGCGAATCGAGACGGTGGTCGCCACGAAGAACCGCATCGGCCTGAAGCGGCCTGGCGTATCGGGCGCGAAGTCCATGCCGTGCGCCATGGCGCCGATGGACCGCGTGCCGGGCGACCCTGCTCGATAGGCAACCCCGAATTCGGGCGTCAGCAGACCGCGACGCCGGAATCCAGCGCATCTCCCCCGAAATCTCCACCCCGCAGATGGTACGCCTTTTCCGCGCCCAGCGACCACTTTCCGGCCGGATCGGGACAGATTTTGCCTGATATCCCGATTCCTTGATCTTGTGTCAACAAATCATGACGATATCCCGATAGTATGATATAGTAGTACCAGACGTACAGAGACGGACGTCTCTCCTTGGACTCGATGACGAAAGGGCTGACCCCAATGAACACCATCCTCAAGTTCCTCCACCTCACTCGTACCGACGACCTGCGCGGCGCTGGCCGGTTCAACCGCTACTACGGCACGGTCCTCCGCTCCGGCGAGGGCTATCCCACCGCCGACGAGGCCCGCAAGGACCTCAACAACTACGACCGCAGCTTCATGCCGTACGGCTGGCCGCGCTAGGCCGGTCATGCCGGGGCGGGCATATCCCTGCCCCGGCCGATGCGGAGCGCATGATGCATGCGATCCCGGCATCCTGAGGCCCGGACCTTTCGCCCTGGCGCGGTGATCCCGCCCTTGCTCGCCGCCGCGGCTCCGGACCCGAGAACGCCTCCCCCATGGACCACGTACAACGGGGAAGCGTTTATGCGTGCCCCCAACCCCCACCCCCCACCCCCCCAACCGTACAGCCTTAGGCG
>JBQCJS010000503.1:0-2129 GCA_051952485.1 Thermomicrobiales bacterium
AGCGTCGAGGCGGCGACCGTCACCTCCACATCGCCCCGGATCGCCGTCGCTTCCTCCGGCGTCAGGTCGAGCAGGGAGCGGATCGCCCGCCGCGTGCGGTCGAGGGTCATGGCCTGCAGGAAGGTGCCAAGGGAGAAGAGGACGACGACCAGCGCGCCTTCCGACCAGTCGCCGAGGATCGCCGCGCCGACGACGGAGATGGTCATCAGCACGTTCATGTCGATCCGGCGGGCGCGGACGGCGGCGACGGCGGAGCGGAGGATCGGGTAGCCGCCGATGGCGATCGCGGCGGCGAAGAGGCCGATGGCGGCCGGTTTTGCGTCCAGCGCGTGATGCATCACGAAGGCGACGATCCAGAGCACCAGCGCGACCGCCGTCGGGATCACCCGGCGGCTCCGCACCCACGCCCAGGGTTGCTCCGTGCCCCGCGTCCGGGCCGCCGTGCGCAGGACGGCGGCGTAGCCGGCCCGGTCGACCGCGCCGCCCACCGCGCGGACGAGGTCCTCACCCGCGTCCCCTGCCGCCGTCGGCTCGACCGTGAGCGTGCCCGCGCCGAAGGAGACGTTCGCCGTCGCGATCCCAGGCAACTGGCCCACGATGCGTTCGACGCTCCGGGCGCAATCGCCGCAGTCCATCCCGGTGATATCGAAGACGAGCGAACCGCTTGCCGCCTTGGGCGGTGCAACCGGGGGCAGTGGGGAGGTCGTGGCGCTCATGCGCTCCTCCGATCGGCCCCGGCCCCGGCGTCGGCATCCTCGCGGGCGTGGGCCGCGGCCATCCCCAGCAGCGCGGCGACGTGATCGTCGTCCAGCGCGTAGTAGACGACCTTGCCATCGCGCCGGCGGCGGACCATCCGGTGCGCGCGCAGGACCCGAAGCTGATGGGAGATCGTGGTGCGGTTGACCCCGGTCGCCACCGCGAGGTCGCTGACGCACAGCTCGCCGGATGCCAGCGCCGTGAGCACCCGCATCCGCGTGGGATCGCCGAGGATGGCGAAGAGGTCGGCCATCGTCTCGGCGGGCGGGGCGTCGCCGAGCACGCGGCGGGCCTCCATGACCGCGGCGGGATGGACGCAATCGCAATCGTCGTCGAGGAGTTCGGGGCCGAGGGTATCCTCCGGCGACGGGGCCGCGTGGGATCGTTGCTGAGACTCGGTATCGAACATGTGCATCTCCATACACTCGTTATCGCTACCGTCAGTCTACCGGTGAACGTGTGTACGCGCAAGCACATGTCTGGACCGCAGGAGCGCCCTGACAATCCGGCACGCCTTCTCCCCGGCAAGCACCTCCGCTATGCTGGCGGTACGCTACTGCGCCATTCCGGCTGCCGCCCGTCGCGCCATTGCCTGACCGAAGGACGACACCTGTGCCTCTCTCCCACATTGCTGCCCGTTCACCCTCCTGGAGCCGCCGCTCGATGCTCGCCCTCGGTGTGGGGGCGATGGCCACCGGCCTCGGTGGGGGAGCGCGTACGGCGCTGGCGATCCCGTCATTGCACGAAGAGTTCGAATCGATTACCGGGCAGGCATTCCCGATCCGGTGGGCCAATGAACGACCCGGTGACGGGTTCCTCATCCGTCACGGCTACGCCACCGAGAACACCTGGTACAACCCGGGCTGGTGGCATACCGGCGAGGACTGGTATGCGCTGGACGACGCCGAGACCGGCGGCGCGGAGGTGGTCGCGGTCGCGCCGGGCGTGGTGGTCTTCGTGGGATCGGACTATCCGGGGCGGGTGGTGATCGTCCAGCACCTGCCGTACCTCTACTCGATGTACGGGCACCTCGGCTACGACCCCGCCGTGGCCGAAACCGATGTCGTCGAGGCGGGGCAGACGCTCGGCACCGTCCTCACGCGGACGGACGGCGTCGCGCCGAGCCACCTCCATTTCGAGATCCGGACCTTCCTCTTCTCGACCGAGGTCAATGGCGATGCCCCGCGCTACGACGTGGGGTGTGGGTTCCAGTGCGCGCCCGGTCCGGGCTACTGGCCGCAGGACGCGCCGGAACACCCCTCGGCGCTCGGGTGGCTGAATCCGCTGGAGGAAATGGCGAGCTGGCGGGAGGGCAGCGCCCCGTTCACGGCGGCGGTCTCGCGGTCCGGGGCCGGGCGCTCGGTCGATGTCGC
>JBQCJS010000504.1:0-4668 GCA_051952485.1 Thermomicrobiales bacterium
GCTCCTCCAGGAACCGCATGATGCGGTCGCGATAGGGCCTGGCGGCGGTCTGCCAGTCCGTGTCGCCGCCGAGATGCGGGACCGGCGCCAGCACGTAGAAGGCGTCGCAGCCGGGCGGCGCGAGGGACGGATCGGTCAGCGTCGGGCAGTGCAGGTAGAGCGAGAAGTCGTCCGCCAGCGTCTTTCGGCGGAAGATGTCGTCCAGCAGACCCTGGTAGCGCGGCCCGAGGATGATGTCGTGGTGCTTCAGTTCCGGCCCGTCCGTTCCCCGGTACTGGCGATCCGTGCCGAAGTAGATCACCACCAGCGACATCGAGTACTTCATCCGCGCGTAGCGCCAGTCGGCGTTCCAGCGGCGCGGCTGGTCCTTCAGCATCCGGGTGTAGGTCGTGGCGACATCGGCGTTGGAGACGACGACATCCGCCGCGATCTCCCGGCCATCCGCCAGGCGGACGCCAGTCGCGCGGCGTCCGGTGGTGAGAATCCGTTCGACGGGCGCGTTGCATTCCAGCGTCCCGCCGAGTTCGCCGAAGAGGCGCACGAGCGCGTCGATCACGGCGCCGGTGCCGCCCATCGCGAACCAGACACCCCAGTTCCGCTCCAGGTGATGGATCAGCGTGTAGATGCTCGTGGTCTGGAACGGGTTGCCGCCGACCAGCAGCGGGTGGAACGTGAGCACCTGGCGAAGGCGTTCGTCCTGCACGAAGCGGGAGACGAGGCCGTAGACGGTGCGGTAGCTCTGGAGCTGCACGAGCGCCGGGGCAACCTTCGCCATGTCGGAGACGTGCAGGAACGGCTTGTCGGCGAGGTCGGTGAAGCCCTTGTCGAAGATGCGCTCCGACATCGCGACGAAGCGGCGGTAACCCGCGATCTCGTCATCGGCGGCCGGGCCGGTGAGGCGGCGGATCTCCGCCTCCATCCGCGCGGCGTCGCCGGAATAGTCGAGGTATTCCCCGTCCGGGAAGAAGATGCGGTAGAACGGGTCCACCGGCACCAGCCGGACGTAGTCCGATGGCGTGCGCCCGGCGAGGGTGAAGAGGTCCTCGATCATCCACGGCGCGGTGATGACGGTCGGGCCGCCATCGAAGGTGAAGCCGTCCTGCCGGTAGACGTAGCCGCGCCCTCCCGGTTGGTCGCGCTGCTCGAGGATGGTGACCTCGTGGCCCTTCGCCGCGAGGCGGACGCCGGTCGCGAGGCCACCGAAGCCGCTGCCAATGATGACGATGCGCATGGACGGGGCATATCCTTGTGGCGGGGACGAGGGTGGCATCGATGCCGGATCGTTGGCGCTCCGGATGCAAGAATGGAACCAGCTCCCCGGAGTGTCGCACGTCCCGGCTGCCGTCGGTCCGACCGTTCCAGGATGATCCCATGCGCGAAGCCATTGCCCCCGACATCGAGACCATGCAGCAGTACTACCAGCAGGACCGCTATCGCGCCTTCGTCCGCCCGGTCGAACGGGGGGAGGCGGTGGGCAGCGCCTGGCTGATCCACGGCTTTCTCGGCACGCCAGCGGACATGCACGGTCTCGCCGACCTCACGCAGTCCCTCGGATTTCACACGGAGGGACCGCTGGTGCCCGGCATGGCGGGTGAGATCGACACGCTGGGAACGATGACCGCCGGTCGCTGGCGGGCCTCGGCGCTGGCGGAGTGGAACCGGTTCGCGGCGGCGCACGATGGGCCGCGCGTGCTGGTCGGGTATTCGATGGGCGGGGCGATGGCGTTGCATATCGCCGCGAAGGCGGATGTCCGGCCCAACCTCCTGATCCTGCTCGCGCCGTTCACGCGGATCGGCGACTGGCGGGGGAACGTGCTCCCGGTCGCGAAGCTGGTCGTGCGGTCGCTCAACTTCTTCGGCGACGCCGACATGACCGACCCCGCCACCCGCGACTGGTTCGCCCGCGCGATGCCGGAACTCGACATCGACGATCCCCGCGTGCAGCAGGCGATCCTGCACGACTACACGGTGCCGACCGGCGCCCTGGACGAGCTGCGCAAGCTCGCGGACGGCGTGCGGCGAACCGCCCGGAAGATCGCGGTGCCAACCATCATCGTGCAGGGACACCACGATACCGTCGTGTTGCCGCGCGACTCCTACGCGCTGGCAGGCGTCTTGCCCTCGCTGCTGGAGTATCACGAGATCCACGCCGATCACATGCTGCCCTATGCCGGATTCTCGTGGTGGCTGGATGTGCGAACGCTCGTGGAACGTGCGATCCAGCAACATCTCCTGATTCCGTCAGCGACCGATCCCGTCGATGCCAGCCGTTGGGGAGTGCAATGAGCCGAGCCGCCGTCATCCCGTCCCGCCGGCTAGGGAGCGCCATTGCGTTCGTCCTGGCGGTCCTGCAAGGCATCGCGCTGGTGCGGGTCGGCTGGCGGTTGCTTGCGACGAGCCGGGGACGCCGCATCCCGGCGGCCGCGGAGACGGCGGACATGCGGGAGACGGTCTCGGTGATCGTGCCCGTCCTGGACGAGGCGGATCGGCTTGCACCGTGCCTCGACGGCCTGCGGATGCAGGGCGCAGCGGTCGCCGAGATCCTGGTCGTCGATGGCGGCTCGCGGGATGGTACGCGGGCGGTCTTCGATTCTGCCGTGCGCGATGATGCCCGCCTGCGCTGGGTCGATGCGTCGCCGTCGCCAGCCGACTGGAATGGCAAGGCGTGGAACCTCGAGACCGGACGCCGCCACCTCGCTCCCGGAACGCGCTGGGTGCTCACCATCGACGCCGACGTGCGGCCCGCACCCGACCTCGTGTCGTCCCTGCTCGCGACCGCAAGCGACGATGGCCTGCAGGCCGTGACGGTCGCCGCGCCGCAGCGGCTCGCGGATGCGGGCGACGGCCTGGTGCATCCGGCCCTGCTGGCGACGCTGGTCCTGCGCTACGGCATTCCGGGCACGATTCCAACGCGGCCGGAGGACGTGCAGGCCAACGGGCAGTGTTTCCTCGTCTCGCGCGATGCGCTGGAGCGCGTCGGGGGATTCGCCGGTGGGCGGCATTCCGTGGTGGAGGACATCACGCTCGGGCGGGATCTCGTGCGGGCGGGCAACCGATTGCTCTTCGCGGAACCGGAGGACGCCGGATCGCTGCTCCAGGTCGCCATGTACGGTTCCTGGCGGGAGACGTGGCGGAACTGGACGCGCTCGTTGCCGATGCGGGATGCGTCGTCCGGCCCGGACTGGTGTGGGAGGATGGCGGACGTGACCCTGGTGCAGGGGCTTCCCCTGCCGGTGCTGGCGATTGTCTCGATCTGTTCCCCATTGCGGGAGACGGCGTCCGGAGGGCCCCTGAGGACCGTGAATACCGCCGCCCTGATGATGCGGATCGGCCTGCTGGCCGGGATGCGGCGAGCCTATCGGCATCCGCCGCCGACGTACTGGCTGTCACCCCTGCTCGATCCCGCCGTGGTGGCCAAGCTGTGGGCGCAGGGCTTGCGCAGGGAATACCAGTGGCGCGGACGGGCGATCAGCCGCCACTAGCCCGCCCGGACCTCCGTATCCGCGATACTCCGTTCACCACCGACCGCACCCGACGAAGGGATCTCCCCCGATGGCCTCGACGACCTCCTCCGCCACCCCCGCCGCCGGTCGCCCGGCCGCTCGACCGTATGCCGATGCTCCCCCTCGGGCAGCAGGAAGCGGCCTGCGACGGATCGCCGTCGCGTTGCTCGTTGGGCACTTGGCGGCGCTCGTCTTCGGGCTGGCCGGACTCCTGATCGCGATCCCGCACCCGGAGCTGTGGTCCGATACGTCCTTCGGGCCGAGGGTCTTCGACTTCGGCATGAAGTACGGTGGGGCGACGCACATCATCTTCGGCGCGGCGGCGATGTTCGCCTACGGCACCTACGCCATCGGGCTGCGGAAGACAGCCATCTTCTTCCTCTGCGCCGTGCCGATCTCCCTCGGCTCCGAACTGATGGGCACCAGCACCGGCGAGCCGTTCGGCAACTACGCCTATACCGACTTCCTCGGCTACAAGGTGCTGGGTCACGTGCCCTATTCGATCCCGCTCTCCTGGTTCTACGTCGGCTTCGCGACCGTCCTGATCGGCTACGAGATCGCGCGACGGCTGCCATTCGACCCGCGCTGGCTGTCGGCGGTGACGATCGGGGCGTCGCTGCTGGTGATCTGGGACCTCGTGCTCGATCCGGCGATGGCGCACACCTCGCTCACGGTGAAGTTCTGGGAATGGGGGCAGACGGGACCGTACTTCGGGATGCCGCTCCAGAACTTCATCGGGTGGGGGATGACCGCCTTCCTGTTCATGGCGGTCGCGCGGCTGCTGTGGCGGAGCGATCCCGCGCAGGGCGGGCCGATTCGCGACATGTGGTTCCCGCTGGCGGTCTTCTACGCCAACATCGTCTTCGCGGCGGTGCTCAGCATCAGCGTCGACCTCTGGATTCCGATCGCCTTCGCGATCGCCTTCGGGGTGATCCCGGCGGCGATCGTCCTCACGCGCTGGGGCCTGCCGTCCCGGGCCAGCGGGGTCGCACCCGCCGGGGCGGACGCCTGATGCCATCGCTCGCCGCCCGCCTGGAGCGGTTTCGCCCGCACGATCCGTCGTGGCAGTTCCTGCGGATGGCAGCGAAACGGGAGATCGGGCGCGCGGCGATCCTCACCGTGGAGGGGGGCGAGCACCTGCCCGCCACGGGTCCGGTGGTGATCG
>JBQCJS010000505.1:0-5502 GCA_051952485.1 Thermomicrobiales bacterium
CCGGAGGCCGTCTACGAGCGGCGCAAGGCAACGGTCGCCATCATCCACGCCCTGCCCGGCATGGACCGCCTGCTGGCGACACCCGGCTACGACATCGACGCGATCATCGGTGAGGTCCGCCAGGTGATGCGGACGGATGCGGTCCTCGCCCGGGGCGGCGCCTTCGCCGACCTCCGCGCGGCGGGCGACCTCGATGCGGCAAGACGGGCGATCCCGACCGACCTCATGCGGGAGCTGGTGATCGCGGGTCCGGCAGACGAGGTCCGGATGCGCCTGGCGGAATTGCAGGGCATCGGCATCACCGACGTCGTCCTCGCCCAACCCGGCCCGGATGCCACCGTGGAATCGCTCGCGGCCATGCTCGACGCGATCCGCCCGGGTTGACGTGCGGGATCAGAACCCGGCCGCAGCCTCACGCACCGGGCTCGCGGCAGGGTCCATGTGTCTCGCGAACGTCACCGGCCTGCCGTCGCGCCGTGCCTTCGCCGCGTAGAGCGCAAGGTCCGCCGCGCGCACCAGCGCCGGCGTCTCCCGCAGCGAGTCCCCGCTCATCGCCAGCCCCACCTCGGCCGAGACGACGTGCCGCACCCCGTCGACCTCGATCGGCTCCGCCACCCGCTGGATCAACCGGCGCGCCAGGTGCGTAGCGCGATGGGATGTCGTCCGTTCGACGCAGGCGATGAACTCGTCCCCACCGAACCTCGCCACGAACGTGTATCCGTCGAACTCGGCCAGAAGCCGGCGCCCCACTTCGGCGAGCACCGCGTCCCCCGCCGCATGGCCGTAGCGGTCGTTGATCCCCTTGAACCCGTTCAGGTCCAGGAACATCACGCACAGCCGGTGGATCTCCCCACCCTGCGCGTCCCGCTCCAGCGCCGTCGTGATGTGCTCAATGGCGGCCCGCCGGTTCGGCAGGCCGGTCAGCTCGTCCACCATCGCCTGCCGCGAGAGGATGGCCTCCATCGCGACGCGATCGCTGATGTCGCGAGCCTGGACGGTGAATCCTGCCAGGTTCGGCACATCCAGCATGTTCACCGAAGAGAGCTCGAACCAGCGCCATTCGCCGTCTCGCCGCTGCAACCGCGCCCGCTGCCGCACCTGTGCGCGCACCCCCTCGGTGAAGAGCTGGGGGATGCCCGGCTGGTCCTCTCCCAGCACGAAATCGGCGAACCGCATCCCGACCGCGTCCTCGGCGTGGATGCCGAGGGTCTGCGCGATCGCGGGACTCGCATAGCGGATCGTTCCCTGCTCGTCGACCAGGAAGATCGGGTCCGGCGACAGATGCGAGAGATGCCGGAAGCGGTCATCCGCATGCTGCCAGTGCTCGCCGACACCGATCAGGTCGTCCTGCGGCGTGTAGGTGTAGGCGATCTGGCGCGGGACACCATCGGCATCCCGGATCAGCCACGCCAGCATCTCGAACCAGACCATATGGCCGTCCTTGTGGCGGAAGGCCATCATCCGGCGGACGTGGGACACCACCCCCGCCGCCAGCTGGATGAAGACATCGCCATCCGCGTCCGGCGTCTCCGGTCCCAGCAGCTCGGCATCGGGAATGGCGTCGAACTCCTCCAGCGTGTAGCCGAACATCCCGGCCAGGGCCGAATTGCCGGCAATCAGCCTTCCCCGCGAGACATCGTAGATGGCCAGCGCGAACGGGGACTGATCGGCCGCAGCCACCACCCACGTCGGATCAAGGTCGTAGTGCTTCGGCGGCTGCGGTCGCGCCGACTCCCGCTGCGCCACCTCCATCTCCTCGCCGGACACCGCATAGCCCCAGGCGATCTCCGTCAGCACGCGCTCGAATGGCTCCTCCGCAATGGACGCCACCTCCGGCGGCATGGCGCCCAGCACCGTCGCGCGCAGCACGCGCAGCATCGCCGTCAGGGCGGCGGCGCTGCCGGCGCAGGCATCGGCCAGGTTCATCCCGATACCCCGCACATGCAGCGGAATGGACGGCGGGAGCAATGTCGCGCTCACGATCACGCCGAGATGACCGTCGACCAGCTTGCGCATGGCGACCGACGACACGGAGGGCAGCAGGTAGGGCTCGATGGCATCCAGCACCGCGCTCGCGATGGCCGGCGCATGGATCGCGAACCACGCCTCGACCTGCTCCGGCGACCGAGTGGCCCGGTGGGAATCGGAGGAGGCAGCGGCCGGTCGCCCTGTGCCCGGGGTGCTGTCGTTGTCCGTCAGGGAATGGGTCATGACGATGTCCCGATGCGGGAGAGGAGGCCGCCGCCTCGCCGAGGTCTTCCGTGCCGATCACTATGGCACACCCGCTCGCGGTTTCCCGCCGTTTGCAGCACAGCCGGACCTTCGGGCCGTCCCTGCGAGCGCCGGCACATGACTTCCGGACTCCGGACGGCGGGAGCCGGGTTCCGGCTATCATGGACACCACCGTCACCCATCCCCTGCCGCCGTGCCAGTCCCATTGGGAGAGGAGGCCCGGCACCCTATCGAGGAAGGACATCCCATGTCGCTCGCGACGCCGCACGATGCCGAGGAACCGATCTGGCGGGCCCTCATTGCCCGGATGACATCCGCCGAGAAGGCATCCCTGCTGGCGGGGATCACCATGTGGGAGACCCCTCCCATCGAACGCCTCGGCATTCCCGCCATGCGCGTCTCCGACGGCCCCAACGGGGCACGCGGCAGCGAGGGGTTCGTCGGCGGTCACGTCACCGCCGCCGCCTTCCCCGTCGGGATCGCCCTGGCCTCCACCTGGGACGTCGAGCGCATCGCCGAGGTCGGCACGGCGCTCGGCCAGGAGGCGAAGACGAAGGGCGCCCGCCTGCTCCTCGGCCCGACCGTGAACATCCATCGCTCCCCCTTCAACGGACGCAACTTCGAATGCTTCTCGGAGGACCCCTACCTCTCCGCGCGGATGGTCGTCGGGTACATTACCGGGCTGCAGCGGACCGGCGTCGGGGCGACGGTCAAGCACTTCGTCCTCAACGATTCCGAGTTCGAGCGCAATACGATCAGCGTCGAGGCGGACGAACGCACCCTGCGCGAGATCTACCTCCCACCCTTCCACGCGGCGGTGACGGAAGCCGGCACCTGGGCGGTGATGACCTCCTACAACCGGATCGACGGCATCTTCGCGGGCGAGAACCCCACCACGATCCGCGCGCTGCTGAAGGGCGAATGGGGGTTCGACGGCCTGGTGATGTCCGACTGGTTCGGCACCCGCAGCACGATCGAGGCGCTGGAGGCGGGCCTCGACCTGGAGATGCCGGGGCCGCCGGTCTGGCGCGGGGCGAAGCTGGCCGCCGCGATCGACGACGGGTACGTCTCGACCGAGGCCGTCGATGATGCCGTCGAGCGCGTCCTGCGCACGATGGAGCGGACGGGTGTCTTCGCGGAACCGGATACCGGCCCGGAACGCGGCGTGGACGTTCCGGAGCACCGCGCCGTGATCCGCCGGGCCGGCGCGGAGGGCATGGTCCTGCTGCGCAACGAGCGCGGGGCGCTTCCGATCGATCGCGGGACCGTCACGAGGATCGCCGTGATCGGGCCGAACGCGAAGGAGGCGCAGATCATGGGCGGTGGCAGTGCCCAGGTGAATGCCCACTACATCGTCTCCCCGTGGGATGCACTCACCACCCGGCTTGGTGGCACGGCCGAGATCACCTTCGCGCAGGGCGCCTACAGCCACAAGCGCCTGCCCGCCATTCCGCTCGACCTCCTGGAGGATCGGAACTTCGGGATCACCTTCTACGGAAATACGGAACTCGGGGACGACCCTGCCGGCTTCCTGAACACCCCCTCCTCCGAGCAGATCTGGTTCGGGCCGCCCGTCCCGGAACTCGGCTTCGGCCCCTTCTCCGCGCGCGTCACCGCGACCTTCACCCCGGCTGAATCCGGAACCCACACCTTCAGCCTTACCTCCGCCGGCCTCGCCCGCCTCTTCGTCGATGGCACCCTGCTGATCGACAACTGGGACGACTACCGGCGGGGTGACTACTTCTTCGGGATGGGCAGCGCCGAACGCCTCGCCACGATCGACCTGACCGCCGGCACCAGCCACGACCTCGTCGCCGAATATCGCGCCTCGGAGGTCTCCCCCCTCAAGGCCATCCGCCTCGGCTACCTCCCGCCGAAGGACCCGAACGCGATCGCCAACGCGGCGGCCCTCGCCCGCGACGCCGATGTCGCGCTCGTCTTCGCCGGTCGCACCGGGGAATGGGACAGCGAGGGCGCCGACCTCCCGGACGACCTGAAGCTCCCCGGCGACCAGGATGACCTCATCGCCGCCGTTGCCGCCGCCAACCCGAACACGATCGTCGTCCTCCAGACCGGCACCCCGGTGGCCATGCCGTGGCTGGATGAGGTAGCCGCGGTCCTCCAGGCCTGGTATCCGGGGCAGGAATGCGGCAACGCGATCCTTGATGTCCTGCTGGGTGACGTGAACCCCTCCGGCAAGCTCACGCAGACCTGGCCGTGGAAGACGGAGAACAACCCGGCCTTCCTCAACTACCCGGGCGAGAACGGGCGCGTGCACTATGGCGAGCGGATGTTCGTCGGGTACCGCTGGTACGAGAAGCGGGAGATCGACCCGCTCTTCCCGTTCGGGTTCGGCCGCTCCTACACCACCTTCGCCTATGGCGCGCTGTCGCTGGATCGCAAGACCGTCCACCCGGGCGAAACGGCGACCGCCTCGCTGACGATCACGAACACCGGCGATGTTGCTGGGGCGGAGGTGGTGCAACTCTACGTGCAGGATGAGGAGAGCACGCTGCTACGGCCGCGCAAGGAGTTGAAGGGCTTCCGCAAGGTGTTCCTCGAACCCGGCGAATCGGCCGAGGTGTCCATCCCGCTCGATCGCACCGCATTCGCCGCCTGGGACGACGGGATTCACCAGTGGCGGGCCGAGGCCGGGCGATTCATCATCCACGCCGCGTCGTCGTCCGAGGACATCCGCGCCACGGCGTTCCTGACCCTGGCCGAGGACGAGACATTCCTGCATCCATAGACGTGGGAGGGTGCGGGCTGGCGACTCGCTCTCCGTGGTGCAGGGAGCCGGAACGGACGACTCGATGGCCGCCGCGCGACGGGCTCCCCCAACGCCCGGATTCGAGGGCGTCTCGGTCGTTGGGGGGCCGCCAAGCGTGAACAGGACAAGGAAAGCGAGCTGATTCCCGAGTGGACCGTCTCGCCTAGCTTGGCCTGTTCCTGCCTGGTCGGGCCGCCATGAAGGCGGCCCCCACAAACGGCCGGACTACCAGGCGATTCGGTCGAACCACGTCGTAGGGCGAACCCTCGCAGTGGTTGCTGCGGCCGGGGGTTCGCCGAGATCTCAGCGCAATGCCAGGTTAGTCTGGACAATCCACTGAGCACCGCGCACGGTGACCCGCGACCGGCATGGAGCGCCCCACCCGAGAGGCCGCCCATCTGCCCGCTGGACCTGTCCCCGATCTCCTCGACGCGACACCACGAGGGCCGCCGAAACCGGCAGACCCGCGCCGCATCGCCACGTCGATCCACGCCAATCAT
>JBQCJS010000506.1:0-7417 GCA_051952485.1 Thermomicrobiales bacterium
CCCCCACACGAAGCCGTCGGCATCCAGCTCGCCGCCGAAGGGGTCGCGCTCCCACTTGTCCCGCTCGACGCTGACGACATCCGTGTGCCCCATCAGCAGCAGCGGCGGCGCGGATGGTGTCTCCGCCTTCAGCCGGGCCACGATGTTCGCCCGCGTCGGTGCCGCCTCGACGATCTCGCAGGGAATCCCCTCGGCATCGAGTTGCGCGGCGATGTAGTCGGCCGCCAGCCGCTCGTGACCCGGCGGCGAGGTGGTGTCCAGCTTCAGCAACGCCTGCAAGTGGCGAACCGCCTCCGCCTGCAGCTCTCCCGCGAAGGCATCGGATGCCGTGTACCGGTTGTGGTTCGGGTTGGTGGTCGTGGGTGCCATGCCGTCTCTCCCCTGCTCGTGAACGCCGGATCGGAGCCCGCACCACGGTGTGAGCAACCTGCTGGCGCCCTGCTGCGAGCATCGTGATGCTGGCATCCTAGCCGCCGGGTCAGGATCTGGCCATTCGCCGGGAGGCGGTGGGCACAAATCCGTTCATGAACGCGAGCCTGCGGGCGCCTATCCCAACTCGTCTCGCCGGCGGGCCAGGAACGCGACCTCGGAGGCATTGCCGGCCAGCCCGATGGCGGCCTCGTACGCCGCGCGCGCCGCCTCGGTCCGGCCCAGCCGGCGCAGGAGGTCGGCTCGCGTGGCGTGATAGGCGTGATAGCCGTCCAGGGCGCCCCCCAGGGGTTCGACAAGGACCAGGGCGACCTGCGGCCCGTCGAGCTCGCCCACCGCGATCGCCCGGTTGAGGGCGACCACCGGCGAGGGATCGAGCCGGATGAGCTGGTCGTAGAGGGCAACGACCTGCGACCAGTCGGTGTCGCCGAAGGTGCGGGCGGAGGTATGCACGGCGCCGATCGCGGCAAGGATCTGGTAGCGGCCCGGCGCCATCCCGGAGGCGAGGCGTTCGCGCACCAGGGCGTGTCCCTCGGCGATGAGCGCAGTGTCCCACATCCGCCGATCCTGTTCGGCGAGGGAGACCAGTTCGCCCTGCGGCGAGACGCGGGCCTCCCGGCGAGCCTCGGTGAGCAGCATCAGCGCCAGCAATCCGGCAACCTCGCCATCCTCGGGGAGCAGCATGCGGATGAGACGCGCGAGGCGGATTGCCTCGGCGGTCAGGCCGGGCCGGAGCGGATCGCTGTCCGCCCCGGTCGGGAGGTAGCCCTCGTTGTAGATGAGGAAGAGGACGGCGAGGACCCCGGAGACGCGCAGCGGCAGGTCCTCCGCCGATGGCACGCGATACGGGATGCGCGCCGCCCTGATCTTCGCCTTCGCCCGGGAGATGCGCTGCCCCATCGTGGATTCCTGCACGAGGAAGGCTCGGGCAATCTCCGGCACCGTCAGGCCACCGACCAGCCGCAGGGTCAGGGCGACGCGCGTCTCCATCGCCAGGGCGGGGTGGCAGCAGGTGAAGGTCAGCCGGAGCCGGTCGTCATCGATCGCGAAAGTATCGGGGGCATCATCGGCCAGCATCCGCGCCTGCACCTGTTTCTCGCCGCGCTGGTTCTCGCGCCGGAGGCGATCGATGGCCTTGCGGCTGGCGGTCGTCGTCAGCCACGCACCGGGATTCCGGGGCACGCCCTCGGTCGGCCAGCGTTCGACGGCGGTGGCAAATGCCTCGGCGGCGGCATCCTCGGCGATATCGAGGTCCCCGAAGCGGCGGGCCAGGGCGGCGACCACCCGCGCCCATTCCTCGCGGTAGGCGCGGTCGATCGCCGCCTGGACGTCGGTCACGCCTCGTCCTCGGGCCCGTGGAGCGGCCGCACTTCCACCTTGCGATTGCAGGCCTTCGATCCATCCGTCGCCAGCGCGAGCGCCACATCGAGATCCGGCGCCTCGATGATCCAGAACCCGGCCATGTATTCCTTCGACTCCACGAACGGTCCATCGGTGACGATCGGCGCATCTCCCCGGTTGTCGATCACCGTCGCCGTCTCCGGCCCTGCCAGGCCGTTGGCGTAGACCCAGTGGCCGTTCGCCTGCAGCCCGTCGTTGAAGACATCGACGGCGGCCATCTCGGCCTGTACCGCGGGGTCGTTCACGTCCGTCCGGGACTGTCCATCGTCGATCACGGAAATCAGATACTGCATCGCGGATCGTCTCCTGTGGTGAGTGAGGTGGCTCCGGAATCGCCCCCCTGGGCGCCCGTCATTCATACGACGAACGACCCGGCGCGATTTCGACAGGCCCACCGATCGTATCTCGCGAACACCGTATGCCTGTCGATCGTCGCCGGCCCACGACACGGCTACGCTGCCCCGGATGATGGTCACATCCAGGCTGCGCTCATCGGCAGCGCGTCCCAAGCTGTCATTCCGGGCACACCGACTCGCTTACCGCGCCATTCGAAATGGTTGCCTGGCACAGGGGGCCATAGCGTGTAGGGGCGGTCCCTTCGTGACGATCGTTTCGGATTCTGCCGTAACGTGGCAGTTGCAGGGAAGGCGGCGGGGCAGTCCGTCGGCCCCGCCATCCGGACAGAGGGCTTGCGGGAATCGGTCGAACCACGTCGTAAGGCGAACCCTCGGAGCACTGGTGCGCCGAGATCTCGGCCCAGAAAGCACCGCAGCGGCGCGGCGCACCCTCGCCTCCACGCGCTGGACAGCATGCCCTCGTGAACGGCACGACGCCGGTGGGACACTCCACCGACGCCGCCTCCGCACATCCGGTTCCCCGAGCGCAATCAACCGCGCGTCGGGATGCTCTGGGCGTTCTGGAAGAAGTTCTGCGGGTCGTACTTCGTCTTCACGTCGATCAGCCGCGACAGGTTCTCCGCGTAGTACTGCTCCGCCCAGTCGGCGATATCCCGGTTCGGGAAGTTCTGGTAACTCTCGTCCGGCGTCAGCGGCCTCAGCACGTCGATCACCTGATCCGTCCAGGCATTCAGGCCATCCGCCACCGAAGGGTCGGCGGCGTTCGGCCACACCGTCGTTGGCCGCCACAGCGTGTGGGCGTCGCGGTGGACGTAGGCCGTCTCCGTGCGCGAATACGCGCCGATCACGTCGCCACCCACCCAGCCCAGCGACCAGATCGACCCGTTCGCGTCATCCGACCGGCTCGGGCATTCGGCCAGGAGATCGACCATCTTCGCGATCGCGCTCTCCGGCAGCGGCTCCTTCGCGTAGCGGGAGATGTCACCGAACGAATGCGGTTCCGGCTCCTCCGTCGCGATCATGCGCTGGATGTCCCAGAAGGCCATCGGCTGCAGGACGTTCGTGGTCGGCTTCCCGATCGCCACGAGCGGTGCGATCAGGTCCTTCAGGTCGTCCACCGGCCCGATGAACGCCCCGCGCGACATCACGGAGATCGCCTCGTGCGCGCCGCCCGCGCCGAGCGGCGTCGCCTCCGCCATCGCAACCGCGTTCAGGGCCGTCGGCGCCTTGGCGAGCATGGTGTCGAAGGCCGCGAGCACGGCGATCGCGGCGTCCGCGCCCGTCCATTCGAGGCGGTAGAAGGATGCCTGCTGCGGCACCTCCTGCAGGCGGAAGGTGAAATCCGTGTTGATGCCGAAGTTGCCGCCCGCGCCACCCCGGCACGCCCAGAAGAGATCGTTGTTGGTCGTGTCGTCGATCGTCAGCGCCTCACCGTCGGCCGTCACGATGGTCGAGGCCAGCATGTGGTCGCAGGTGAGGCCGGCCCAGTGCGCGTTGTAGCCGATGCCGCCGCCCAGCGCGAGACCGCCGGTGCCGACACCGAGGCAGGTGCCACCCGGCAGGAAGTACGCGCCATTCTCCGTCGCCGTGAACATGTCGCCGTTCAGCGCCGCGCCGCCGCAACGGACCGTCCCCGCCTTCCTGTCGATCGTGACATGGTTCAGCCGCCGCAGGTCCAGCAACAGGTCCGTCGTCGTGGAGAGACCGGCGTAGCTGTGGCCGCCGCCGCGCCCGACCAGGCGCACGCCATGCTCGTTGCACCACTGGATCGCGGTGACGACATCGGCGTGATCGGCGACGCGCGCCACCGCCGCTGGCTGGACGGAAAGGTAACGCCCGTTCGCCGGAGCGCTGGCCGTGGCGAACCCGCTGTCGCCCGGCGCCATCACCGTGCCGTTCAGCCGCGCGCGCAGGTCGTTGAGGGCGGAATCCTCGATCGCCCGCGCCCGTGCGGCGGACCGCGCCGAGGCTGGCCAGCGTTCCGTGGCGGCGCCCGCCATGGCCGTGGTCCCGATGCCCTTGCCCACCGCCAATGCCGACGCAGCCACCGCGCCGGTTGCCAGCAGGCGCCGCCGTGTCAGTGGTTGTGGTTGGGGTCGTAGTTGTGGTTGTGCCATGAATCGAACTCCTCCGTACGCATCAGGAACGGGGCGTGGCCACGGTCACCGGCGATGCTGCCGGGGATGCCAGGTCGCGGGCAGAGGGGACGATCTCGATCGCCTCCATCATGCCGAGGTCCTCGTGCGAGAGGACATGGCAGTGCTCGACGGTCAGGCCGGTGAAATCGGTGAGGTTGGTGACGAACGTGAACGAGTCGCCGTTGATGCCGGTGAGGATGAAGGTGTCCCGCCAGAAGGGCTTGGGCACCGGCTCCCCATTGATGTGCGTCACCTTGAATGGATTCACATGGATATGGAAGGTATGCGCATGCTCCGGATACTTCGGGTCGCGCGCGTTCGTCACCGTCCATTCCTCGGCGGTGTCCAGCACCATCCGGTAGGGCGGGTTCGCCGGATCGAACGGGATACCGTTGACCCCGAAGGTGTGGAAGGTGCTCTCGTCCGCCCCGCGCTCCACCGAGTAGGTGAGGTCCCGCTTGCGGGCGATGGGCAGGATCTCCGGGTTGTAGGCGGGGAGCGTGGCCGGCAGCGCCATCTCCGGCCCCTCGCCATCCACCACGACGGTGAGGATGGACTGCGGGATCAGTTCCTTCGTGGCCGGCGGCGTGCCCATGCCTGGCATCGTCGGATGCTGGCTAGAGGCTGGGGTCACGATCAGCGCGTAGGTGCCGGGCCGACCGGCCTTCACCAGCGCCTCCACCCGGTTCGCCGGGGAGAGGAAGAGATCGGGAACCGTCTCCGGGGCGTCCATCGTCAGGCCATCCCAGGCCAGCACGTGAAAATCGTGGCCGTCCAGGGCGAGGTGCATGAACTTTCCCTCGGCGGCGTTCAGCATACGCAGGCGCCGCACCTCGCCGGGGTACATGGTGATCGTGGGATTCAGGGTGCCATTCGCGGTGTAGAGGATCTGCGCGCGCGGGTAGAAGGCTTCCTCGCTCGTCGGGTTCGGGATCGGGTCCGCCAGGGCGAAGTCCGCATCCAGCTCGATCGCCTGGAAGACGAGCAGGTGTTCCGTCGCGGCGGCAACCTCCGGCACCTCGTCGATGTCCCCGCGCACGATCAAGGCTCCGGCCATCCCGGCCCGCACCTGCTGGCAGACGCCACCATGCTTGTGGGGGTGATACCAGAAGAGCCCGGCCGGATGGCCGGCCGGCACCGCGATCTTGTAGGAGAAGGTCTCACCCGGCGCGATCTCGAGGAAGACGTTGTCGCTGTTGCCCTCCGGCGAGACATGCAGGCCGTGGGTGTGGAGGTTCGTCGTCGTCCAGGCATGGGGACGGGTGAGATCGGCCTCGCTGTGATCCTCGTGCAGCGGCGGCAGGTCGTTCACCAGGTCGATCCGGAGGGTATCGCCTGGCCGGATCTCCCAGGTCGGGCCCGGCACCACCCCGTTGTAGGCGTAGGTCGTCACCAGCTGCGGCGCGCCCATGTCCACCTGGGACACGGCGGGCCGGAGCGTCGTCGCCAGCACCCCATCGACGCTGGCGATCACCTCCGGCACGGGCAGCGCCATCCGCGACCCAGCCGCAAGGGACGTGGCCGTCAATGCGTCGGGGGTCGCCGCCGGGGTCGAACCGTGCCCCTCATGGGCATCTCCCGAAACCGGTCCTCCGACGAGCGCCCCGGCGAGCGCCGCCGCCTGCCCGACTACGGCTCGCCGCGACACCCCGCTCTCTCTTGGCGATCCCATCGTCATCACCCTCTTCTCCCACGCGCCGGTTGCGGAATCGCGGTCACGCCGGAATCCACAACTGCCCGCCGCCGGCCACGCGCGGCGACGCATCTACCCGCGCGGACACCGGAATCCCGATCGACTGGAACCCGCACGGCCTCATTTTCGAGACCCATCACCATCATGTCGTTGTCCATACGTCCCAGCTTTTCCGATCGGATTGCCTGTTCCTTCCAAAGCCATCACCCGTGGACGGGTCGTTGCCGTTCGGCAACAATGGCGTCAGGGTCCGTCGTCCCGTCGAAGCCTACCGGAAGGTCGTGTGTGTCCCAGCCAGCACCTGAGCCCACGCCGCTCCCCGCGCCCACGCCAACACCCGGGGGAGCATCGCCGCGCCGCCCGTTCTACCGGCGGAAATGGTTCCTGTGGCCGGTCAGCATCATCGTCGGCCTGGTCGTCACGGTCCTGCTGGCGTTCAACCTCAGCCCCACGCCGGGTGCGTTGCTGATCCGCGCGGTCTTCACCCACGGTGCCGACCAGGCGCGGGCGGAGATGGCCCGCCACGCGCCGACCAGCGGCATCGCCTCGCTCCGCAACGAGTCCTACCGCCCCGGTGACGCGAACGCCAGGCTGGATGTCTTCTACCCCGACACCGTGAAGGAGGGCGAGCAGTTGCCGCTCCTGGTCTGGATTCACGGCGGCGCCTGGATCTCCGGCGACAAGGACAACAACACGCCCTGGTACGAGATCATCGCCAGCCACGGCTACACCGTGATCTCGCTGAACTATGCGCTCGGCCCGGAGGTGCACTATCCGGCCGCCGTGCATGAACTGAACGACGCGTTCACCTCGATCCAGGAGAACGCCGTCCGCTTCCACGCCGACCCGGACCGGATCGTGATCGCGGGGGATTCCGCCGGCGCCCAGCTCACCAGCCAGATCGCCGCGTTGGTCACGAATCCGGCCTACGCCAGCGACCTCGGGATCACACCGTCGCTGCGTCCGGACCAGCTCCGGGGCGTGATGCTGAACTGCGGCATCTACGACATGGCGGCATTCGTCGGCGAGAACGATCCACCCGCGCGGACGACGATGGAGAAGTTGCTCGTGTGGGGCGTGGGCACGACCGTCTGGGCGTACACCGGGGAGCGCGGCGGCGACCCGACCGCGATGGCGCAGATGTCCACCATCGACCATGTCACGGCCGCCTTCCCGCCGACGTGGATCAGCGGAGGCAATGGTGACCCGCTGACGGAGAAGCAGTCGAAGCCGATGGCCGACAGACTGGAATCGCTCGGCGTGCCGGTGACGACGCTCTTCTGGCCGGATGACCACGAGCCGAAGCTCGGCCACGAATACCAGTTCCAGCTCGACAAGCCGGAGGCGCAGCACGCCCTGGACGGGATGCTCGCCTTCCTGGACGCGCGAATCGGTCCCGG
>JBQCJS010000507.1:0-2958 GCA_051952485.1 Thermomicrobiales bacterium
ACTGCCACCGGATCGGACTGTGCTGGAGGACCTCCGCGCGCGCTGGACCCACACAGCAAAGCCGGCGGACAAGAAGTCCGCCGGCTTTGCTGTGCGTGAGCATCGCGGGAGCTACCGGCCGCGCAGGTCCCGCAGCACGTCGCCGATCGGCTTGCGATCGCCGAGATAGATGGGGGTGTCGACCGCCGTCCACTTGCGGACTTCGGCGCCACGGAGCTTCTGGACCATGTCGATCAGCAGCTTCGGGTTGTCGTCCTCCAGCGCAACGATGAACTCCTGGTCGGCGATACCGAAGGAATTGACCGTGTTCGTGTTGATGGTGGGATACTCCCGGCCCAGTTCGCCATGCTCGATCATCAGGCGACGGCGCTCCTGGTAGGGCAGCAGGTACCAGTCGGGCGTCTTCGTGAACGGATAGACGCTCAGGTATCGCTTGGCCGGCTTGCCGAGCAGGAAGGCGGGGCCGTGCGTCGGGTCGTACTGGGAGACGCCCGCCGAGCCGTGGTAGACGCGCACGAGGTTGAGGTGCTGGCCGATCGTCGTGCGGTCGATCGCGACGGCGAGGCCCTGCAGCAACTCGAGCGTCGGCGCGACCGCCCAGACGATGAACTCGACATCAGGCGTCAGGCCGAGGGAGGAATACGTGCCGCGCAGTTCGAGGCCATCCGGCAACTCGTTCAGGAGGGACTGCATCTGCGCGGTGGCGGCGGTCCAGGCATCATCGCCGGCGATCGCCTGCCAGTCCGGCTTGCGCTTGTAGAGCCAGAACGACGTGAACGCGGACTTCGGCGCCGCTGGAGCGGGCGCACCGGCGGGGACGCCGTGGGGAACGGTGTTTGGGGTATCGGACATGGGATGCGGACTCCTTGGCGATGGGCGCGCGGGCCGACGGCGTCTGCGCTGACGTCCGGCGATCGCGTCTGTGTCGCCTCCAAGGTCACACGAATCCGGGACGGGATCAAGGGCGATCCCGTCCCGATCGGCGCATGGCTGCCAGATGCCCGCTACGACGCGAGGTAGCGGATGGCGATGTTCGCCATCGTCGCGATCCCGGCGCTCATCCCCTCCTCCTCGATGTCGAACCGTGGGTGATGGTGACCCCAGGTGATGCCGCGCTCCTCGTTGCGCGTCCCGACGTTGTAGAAGCAGCTCGGGCGCTCCAGCGAGAAGTAGGCGAAGTCCTCGCCACCCATGCCGAGCGGCGACTCGACCACGTTCTCCGCGCCGACGACGTCCTCCGCCGCCGCGCGGGCGAGCGCGACCATCTCGCCGTCGTTCTGGATGCTCGGATAGCCGGCCATCCAGTCGACCGTCACCTCGGCCCGCGCGGCCTCCCCGATGCCTTTCGCCAGCTCCGGCAGGCGCCTGGCGATGTGCTGGCGCGTCTCCTCCGTCAGCGTGCGCACGGTGCCGCGCAGTTCCGCCGTATCCGGGATGACGTTGAATGCCTCCCCGGCGAGGAACGCGGTCGTGCTGACGACGGCGGCATCCATCGGATCGGTCTCGCGGGAGACGAGGGTCTGGAGGGCGAGCACGATCTGTGACCCGATCACGACCGGATCGATCGCTGCCTGCGGTCGTGCCGCGTGGCCGCCCTTGCCCTGGATCGTGATCCGGAAGCGATCCGCCGCCGCGCAGCCGGGTCCAGCCGGGCGCAGGCCGATCTTGCCGGCCTCCAGTTGCGACGAGACGTGCGCGCCGAAGACGGCATCGACGTGCGGGTTGTCCAGCACGCCCGCCTGCACCATCCCGATGGCCCCGCCGGGCGGCAGTTCCTCCGCCGGCTGGAAGAGCAGCTTGACGGTGCCGCTGAACTCGTCGCGGCGATCGACCAGCACGCGGGCGACGGCCATCAGCATGGCCGTGTGGGCATCGTGCCCGCAGGCGTGCATCGTGCCCGGGTTCTGCGAGACGTACTCGACGGCGTTCTCCTCCAGGATCGGCAGCGCGTCCATGTCGGCGCGGAGGGCGACCACCTTCGTCGCACCGCCTGCCTTCTTCGTGCCGTGGATGAGCCCGGTCACGCCGGTGCTGCCACCGATGCCGGCCTGGATATCCTCGACCCCGAGTTGCTGCAACCGCTCGACCACGAACTTCGCCGTCTCGACCTCCTCGAAGGCAAGTTCCGGGTGCTCGTGGAGCCAGCGGCGGTCGGCGACCACCCCCGGCATGATCTCGTCGACGTCACTGCGAATCTTCTCGACCACCTCTGCGACCATGTGGTGTCTCTCCTCGTTGCAATGCACGTACGTAGGAACAAATTTACGCATTCAGGTACTTGATGATCGCGCCGGTCATCGTGGCCAGCCCTGCGGCGAGGCCTTCTTCCTCGATGTCGAACTTCGGATGATGGTGCCCCCAGACGATCCCACGCTCCTCATTGCGCACGCCCACGTAGAAGAAGCAGCTGGGGACCTCCAGCGAGAAGTAGGAGAAATCCTCGCCGCCCATGCCGACGGGCGGTTCGAAGACGTTCGCCTCCCCCACCGCCTCGATCGCCGCCTCCCGGACGATCGCCACCATTGCCGGGTCATTCCGGATGCTCGGATAGCCGCGCATGAAGGTCGCGTCCGCCGACCCGCCGAGCGCCGCCGCGATGCCCGCCGCCACGTCCGGGATGCGCGCCGCGATATGCTCGCGCGTCTCCTGGTCGAAGGTGCGGACCGTGCCGCGCAGTTCCGCCGTATCCGGGATCACGTTGAACGCCTCCCCGGCCTGGAGCACGGTGGTCGAGATGACGGCAGGTTGCAGCGGATCGGTTTCCCGCGACACGAGGTTCTGGAAGGCGACGACGATGTGCGAGCCGATCACGACCGGATCGACCGCCATGTCCGGGCGGGAGGCATGGCCACCCTTGCCCTGGATGGTGATCCGGAAGCGGTCGGAGTTGGCCGAACCGAGGTCCGGCCGGATGCCGATCAGCCCCGCCGGGGTATTCGACTGCACATGCAGGCCGAG
>JBQCJS010000508.1:0-6270 GCA_051952485.1 Thermomicrobiales bacterium
ATGATTGGCGTGGATCGACGTGGCGATGCGGCGCGGGTCTGCCGGTTTCGGCGGCCCTCGTGGTGTCGCGTCGAGGAGATCGGGGACAGGTCCAGCGGGCAGATGGGCGGCCTCTCGGGTGGGGCGCCTTATGCCGGTCGCAGGTCACCGTGCGCGGCGCTCAGTGGCCCGTCTCGCCTAACCTGTCGTGTGCATGCATGGTCGGGCCGCCATGACGGCCGCAGCGCGACGGGCCCCCAGACACGACCGGACTGCCGGGCGATTCGGTCGTACGTAGGGCGAACCCTCGTGGTTCGCCGAGATCTCTGCGCAATGCCAAGTTAGGCGAGATGGTCCACTCAGCAAGCGACTCAGCATGCGATTCCCCTGCGGCGCTACTCCCAGCGGTATCCGGAAACGCGCTGTGCTACACTGCCGACCCCGAACATTCGTTCCCATCCCACCCCGCTGAACGAACCCGACGCTGGAGACGCTGAAATGGAGGAGGCACGCATGAAATACGGATTCGTCATTTCGTCAGGCACCCCGCTGGAGGCCATCGACCTCGCGCAGGAGCTGGAACAGGCCGGCTGGGACGGCGCCTTCACCTGGGACGGTATCTCCGTCGGTGATGGCGTCTCGCACGATCCCTGGGCACTCCTCGCCGCGGCCGCCGTGAAGACCAGCAGCATCACCCTCGGCGCGATGATCTTCCCCCTCTCCCGCCGGCGCCCCTGGAAGGTCGCGCGGGAGAGCATCACCATCGACCATCTCTCCAACGGCCGGCTCGTGCTGCCGGTCGGCCTCGGCGCCCTGGACGATGCCGGGTTCACGAAGGTCCACCCGGAGGTCACCGACCGCCGCGAGCGCGCCGAACTGCTGGACGAGACCCTGGCGATCCTCGACGCCGCCTGGACGGGCGAGCCCGTCACCTTCTCCGGCACGCATTACCAGGTCGATGGCGTCACCTTCCTGCCCCGACCGGTCCAGCAGCCCCGGATCCCCATCTGGGTGGTCGGCGCCTGGCCGAGCAGGAAGTCGGTCGCCCGCGCCGCCCGCTGGGACGGCCTCCTGCTGGCCCTGCGCAACAGTTTCGACGCCCCGTCGCCGGAGCAGGTGCGCGAGATCCTCGCCTGGGTGAATACCCAGCGCGACACGTCCCGCCAGTACGACGTGATCCTCGAAGGCGTCTCACCCGGCGACGACCGGGAGGCTGCCATCGCCCAGCTCGCGCCCTATATCGACGCCGGGGTGACCTGGTGGATCGAATCTCGGTGGGAAGCGCCGAACGATGTCGAGACATTGCGGCAGCGCATTCGGCAGGGTCCGCCCCGGCCGTGAGCCTCAGCGGACCGGCGGGACGCGGAACGCATCGTCCGCAGCGAGGGACGATGCGCCGTCGTCCTGCCACGGCGCCCAGCTGAAGCGCAGGCGATACCGTTCCAGCAACCGGATCACCGCCGGCCCCAGCGCCAGCATCAGCACCACGTTGCCGACCGCCCGGAACGCGTCGAACGGCAGGGAGGTGACGAGGTAGAACCGGGCGTACCGCGCGACCGTCTCCGCGAAGGAGAGGCCCGGCGTCCAGTAGAGTCCGACATCGGCCTCCACGCCTGGCGCGGCGAACGGCCAGAACCAGAGGTTCATCAGGACGCCGAAGGCGAGGCCCCACACCGCGCCGAATGCCGCCAGCACGACGATGCGCATCCGCGCCGACCGGAGCGCGGGGAGCCAGCCGGCGCTCAGGCCGATCCACCCCGAGACGATCATCTGGAACGGCAGCCACGGCCCGATCCCGCCGGTCAGCAGGGCCGAGAGCAGGAGGGTCATCGTCCCCATCTGGAACCCGAGCGTCGGCCCGAAGACCGCGCCGACGAGGATGATGAGCAGGAAGACCGGCGACGCGCCCAGCACGCTCGGCAGGAGCCGCAGGCTCGCATCGATCGCCACCAGCACGCCGAGCAGCGCCACCGTCTTCGCCCGCCCGACGTCGCCATGGTCGTCCGCGACGGAGACGAGCATGGCGACGAGGCTGAGACAGGTCAGCAGCGCGAAGAGTACCGGGGCATCACCGGAATGGGCCGACGTCGATGCATCCGGCCCCTGCACCAGCGGCAGGAGGAACGGTCCGAGAAACCCGGCCAGTCCCACGACGCTCGCGACCAGCACGACTGCCCCGGCACGTGACCACGGCCACCGCCACAGCCGCCACCACTGCCTGGCGCTCCCCCTTCCTGCACGCGCGGCACTTCGTCCCACGATCGTTGCCCTTTCCTGTGAACGTCCTTGCCGCATCTTGTCCGCTTTGCCCAACCCTCACCGGGTTCGAGAACCCGTCGCGCGGCCACCTTCCGCAAGAATCGTCCAATTTGGCCGCCATCGATCCGTGCACGTTGCATAATTCATGGTGCAAGGCATCCATCAGGCCCATGTGCCGGAGGGGGTGCGGTCTGCTAGGATCGTCGGCATGAGCATGGGCGGCCAGACCATGCGCAGAGGTTTTAGGCAAACTGCATGATGTCCCCGTGCCCGGAATGATGGACTGGACGACATCCTCCGGCACGCGATGCGCGGTTACCCAAGGATAGTGCGAGCATGGCATCACGGAGTGGCGAGATCACCCTGCAGGACCTCCTTGCCTGGGAGCCCCAGTTGCACGCGCAGCACGGACCGGCCAATGGCGCGTCTGGCGACGATCCCTTCACCAACGATGTCGACTGGGTGGTCACCGCCCGGGCCAGCGCCCCGATGCTGCCCGCCCTGCGCGGCGGCGAGCTGGTCCTGCTTCCCCAGCGCGTGGTGATCGAGTCCGGCGTCCCCTTCAGCATGCTCCTGCACGAACTCGCCGGCCGGCCGGTCGCGGGTGTCCTCACCGATATCCGGATCGATCCGTCCCTGGACATCCCCCTCCCGGTCCTCACCGTCGCCAGCATCACCAGCGACCTGGAGAGCGAGATCAACCGCCTGCTCACCTCCCGGCGCGGCGACCTGCTGCGCACCGGCGCCGACCTGGAGCACATCATCTCGGAGTACCTGGCCCGCAACGCGCGGCCGACCGAGCTGATCGAAGCCATCTCCCGCCGCGTGGTGATCGGCATCACCATCGCGACCGACAACGGCGCCATCATCTTCTCGACCCTCGACCACGATACGGTCACCCTCCCCGCACCCGGCGCGACGATGGGCCAGAACGGCTCCCAGCCGGCGCACCGTCACGGCGATCCCACCTGGATGCACCAGTCGCTGCGCGGCGATCGCGTCCTCTGGCTCGGCCCGGTCGCCCCCGCCCAGCGCGCGCTCGTCCGCCTCGTGATCCGCCAGGTGGTCGATGGCGTGCAACGCGCCTTCGACCAGGACGATGCCACCGCGCCGCGCGGGGCGGCCCGCACCCGCGTGCTGAACGATCTCCTCCTGCAGGCGCCGTCGGACCCGAACTCGATCGAGGCGGCCGCGCTCCGGGCCGGCCTGCCGATCGGGGCACAATTCCGGGTCGTGATGCATCCGGTGGATCTTGCGGAGGAGTCGGTGTACCGGCGGCTCTCCACCCTCGGCACCATTCATGATGCCGGTGTGGTGGATGGGTTCACCACGCGGATCGTGACCAGCCAGATCGCCCGCCCGAGTTCCACCATCGCCCGCAGCCCCACCCCGCAGGGCGCTCGCGGGTGGATCGCCATGTCCGCCCCGATGACATCGCCGCGCCAGTTGCCGGAGGCGACCCGGCAGGCCCGCTTCATCTCCGGGCTGGCCGAACGCGACCTCCTGCCCGGGGGGGAACTCCGCTTCGACGACGACGCCGTGCTGGGCGCCTACGCCCTGCTCTTCGATCGCTGGGGGTCGGCGGCCCTGAGCCGCTACGTGGACCAGTTGATCGGCGACCTCCTGCGGGAGGATCGGCGGGGCCTCCTGCGGGAGACGTTGCGTGTGTACCTGGAGCACGGCGGCGCCCAGCGCGCCACGTCCGACCGCCTGGCGATCCACCGCAACACGCTGACCTACCGGCTGCGCCAGATCCGGGAGGTGCTGCACCTCGACCCGGACGATCCCAACGCGCGGCTCGGCCTGCACCTCGCGATCCTCGCGGCGGAACTCCCGCCCGCCCCACCCGTGCAGCCGTGACACACGCCGCTACCGGACGATCGCAGTTTATCGTCCGGGAGCACCGCCCCAGGTGTGGATATCGTCCCGGCACCTGTGGATAACTCCTGCCAACGCCCCGGCACCCCTGTGCCACATGGGCACGAAATCCCCGCCACATCCGGACATTTCCATTCGGGCAATCCCATGCTATAGTGTACGTACACCTGCCGCCCTGGCTGATCGTGTCGGTATCGCATCGCACGATGGGTGGCGAGGGTCCGGGATGTGGCTGCCTGCCGCAGGGCTGGTGGCCCCATCCCGGCAGGAATCCCGTTCATTCCGGCACACGAGCTTCCCCGCAGCTCCGCAGGACGCTGGCCCGCCCGTCGTCCCGCGCAGGCACCCAGTTGTCGCGCCCGGTTCGTCCCGCCCACGAGCATCGATCCGCTCGTGGGGCCATCCGGGATCGTGGTCGATCCCGATGAGTGCACGGCCGCCGCCTGTGGCGCGCCACCGCCACGCAACCAGCGAGGAGGGTCCACGCAGTGGCTCGCATGGAAGATTCGCACGCATCGCCCAAGGCGAACCCATCCGGCTTCGTGCCGCCCGAGGTCGGGCGCCCGCGCGGAGCCGCCTGGAAAGCCCTCCAGCAGGAGGGCATCGAGGTCGAGAGCCAGGTCCAGGTCGTCGGCGACGAGAGCGATCTCGCCGCCCGCCTTGTGCTGACTGGCAAGCGCCTGGTTCTCGTCTCGGGCGGACAGATCATCATCGAGTTCCCGCGCACCTGGCTGCGACCGCACGCGCGGCTGCTCGCGGAGAACGGTATCCGGATCTTCATCACGCCGGAAGGCGCCGAGGTCGAGGCAAGCGGTGAGGGCGCGAACACCGAACGCCTCACCCTCCGCGCGCGGGATGGCCGGGGCGCAGCCGCGTCGCTCGTCAGCATCATGACCGGCAAGCCGGTCGCGCCAGCGATCACCGGGACACCGCGCGCATCGCTGCCGCCTGCGGCCTCGATCGCACCGACCCCCGACCCGGCGAATCCCCCGCGCGAGTCGCAACGGGCCAATGCCGCCTCCCGGCCACAGCCTCAACCACAACCATTGCCGTTGGAGATCCCGACCTGGCGCTCGTCCGTGGGTGGGAGCGGGGCGGCCACCAACGCATCGCCCGTCCCCACCCCGGCGACGGAGCCAGGCCCGGAAGCGGCGATCCTCTCCCCCGCCGCCGGGGATGCGCCGCTCGCCACCCGCGTCACCCCGAACTGGGCGACGGGCAATGGCCAGCGCGGACGCGGGGAGACGTCGCGCCAGCCGATCACCACGCGCACCCAGACCGTCGATGGTGCCACGGCCACAGCCACGGGCTCGATCGCGGCGTGGACCGCACAGAACCTCGATGCCAAGCCCGCGCGGGCCTGGGGCCAGGCCGCGCCGACACCAGTACCGGCGCCGGTCCCCGCCTCCGTCAGCCGCGCGGCGCGAACCCAGGGCACGGCGGCGGACGGTCGCACCGTGCGCGATGACGCCATCGCACCGATCTCCTCGGTGGAGACGAAGCCGGGCCTCGGTCACCGGGCGGCGCTCTGGACGTTGCGGGCCGCGGTCCTCCTGCTCTTCCTTGGCGGCGCCACATTCCTCGGTCGCGATTACCTGCGCAGCCAGATCGAGCAGCACGACATCCCGCTTCCGGCCCGCATCGAATCGGAACTCGGAATCGAGCCGAATGCCACCGAGCCGACCAATACCGATGTCGGCCAGGTCGATGCGCCGGAGACGATCGCGCCGACCGAACCGGTCCAGGTCATCGTGCCGACCGTGACGCCGACCGAACCGAATGGCGACAACATCAAGGACGATCGCGGCGGCACCACCGGCCCGATCCCGACGGCATCGGTGCCGGCCGTGGTGGAGACCGAGGCGCCTGTCACGGAGGAACCGGCCGCGCCGACCGAGGCCGTGACCGATGAGATCATCGCCCCGACCCAGGTTGTCGAGATCCCGACCGACGAGCCGACCCTCGAACCGACGGACGCCCCGACGGAGATCGTCGAGCCGACGCAGGAACCGACCGATGCGGTCGAGCCCACGCAGGCGCCGACCGAGGAGGCACCCGAGACGGTCGAGCCCACGCAGGCGCCGACCGAGGAGGCACCCGAGACGGTCGAGCCCACGCAGGCGCCGACCGGAACTCCGGCTGCGACCGAGACGG
>JBQCJS010000509.1:0-8429 GCA_051952485.1 Thermomicrobiales bacterium
GGCGTGAGGTTGATGATCGCCTCCACCTCGGGATGGGCGAGCAGGTCGTCGACCGACATGGCCTCGGGAACCCCGAACTCGCGGGCCCGCGCTTCGGCCCCGTCGACGCGGACATCGGCGATCGCGACGACATCAAAGGTGCTGAACTTCCTGCTGTTCTCGAGATAGATGCCGCTGATCTTGCCAGCGCCGATGATGCCGACCTTGACGGGAGAGGAATCAGACACAGTCACGAAGGAACGTCCTTTCGGCGGGTTCGTCGATGGGACCGACCCCTGCCGGTCCCGGCGTGGGGTTCCGACCGGGATCAGTCCGCCTGGAAGGGCGGGGCGTCCGGGGATGGCTGGGCCATCGGGACGGGGCGTTTCACCTGGTTCGGGATGGGGGGACCGTCGGACGTCTCCACGAAGCCTTGCAGGTTGAGTTCACCGGCGAAGTGGCAGCGCGCGACATGGCCGGGCCGGATCTCGCGAAGTGCGGGGGCCTCCTTTCGGCAGCGTTCCTGGGCGTAGCGGCACCGGGGATGGAAGTAGCATCCGCTGGGAGGATTCGCCGGACTGGGGAGCTCGCCCTCGAGCACGATGCGCTTCTTGGCGGCCTTCGGGTCCGGTCGCGGCACCGCCGACATCAGCGCCTCCGTGTAGGGGTGGAGCGGATGGCGGTACAGCTCGTAGGTCGGGGCGGATTCGACGATCTGGCCGACGTACATCACGGAGACGTGATCGGAGACGTTCTCCACCACGCTCAGGTCGTGGGCGACGAAGAGGTAGGAGAGCCCGAACCGGTCCTGCAGGTCGCGGAGCAAACGGAGGATCTGCGCCTGCACGGAGACATCGAGCGCGGAGACCGGTTCGTCGCAGATCAGGAGCTGGGGCTGCATCGAGAGAGCGCGGGCGATGGCGATGCGTTGGCGCTGGCCGCCACTGAAGGCGTGGGGGTAGCGTTGGGCATACTCCGGGCGGAGCCCGACGAGTTCCAGCAGTTCGGCGACGCGGTCGGAGAGGGCCTTGCCGCTCTCGACATGATTCACCTTCAGGTGTTCGCCCACCACCTGCTGGACGGTCATGCGGGGGTTCAGCGACGAATAGGGGTCCTGGTAGACCATCTTCAGGTTCCGCCTGGCCTGGCGGAGCCGCGTCTTGTCCGCCCCAGCAACATCGACCCAGCCGATGTCCTTGTCCTGGAACCAGATCTGCCCGGATGTCGGGTCAATCGCGCGCAGCACCATGCGCCCGGTCGTCGTCTTGCCGCTGCCCGATTCGCCGACGAGGCCGTGGATCTGCCCCTTGCGGATGGCGATGTCCACCCCATCGACCGCGCGGACGGCGCCGACGGTGCGCTTGAGCAAACCGCGCTGGATGGGAAAGTGCTTCTTTAGGTCCCGCGTCTCCAGGATCAGGTCGGGATCGCGGGGGGCGCCGGTCTCGCCCGGGGTGGCGATGCCCAGCGTGCGCGCGAGATCGGCGTCGCGGGCCGTTGTGTCGTTCACCTGGGTGGCCATGTCATCGTTCTCCCTGTACGGGCCGCTGCACGTTGCTGGAGCCGGACCGATACGCGATCGGTCCCTCCAAACACATGGTGGTCGGGACCGACCTCGGGCCGGTCCGGGTCGCGGAGACGATCCGCTATCGGCGCAGGCAACTCACCCAGTGGCCCGGCGAGATCTCGCGGAGCTGTGGCACCTCCACGTCACAGGTGCCGGCCATGAATTCCTTGCACCGGGTGTGGAACGGGCAGCCACGCGGGATGTTCGTCGGGTCCGGGACGCTGCCGGTGATCACTTCCAGATCCTCCACCCGGCGCCCGATGCGGGGGATGGAGCTGAGCAGCGCCTGGGTGTAGGGGTGCTGGGGATCGTAGAAGAGCGAGACGACATCCGTGCGCTCCACCACCTTGCCGAGGTACATCACGATCACTTCCTCGGCCATCTCCGCGACGACACCGAGGTTGTGCGTGATGAGCATCACGGCCATGCCGGTGTCCTGCTGGATCTCGCGGATCAGTTCGAGGATCTGGGCCTCGGTGGTGACGTCGAGCGCGGTGGTCGGCTCGTCGGCGATGAGCAGGCTCGGCTGGCAGGAGAGCGCCATGGCGATCATGGCGCGCTGGCGCATCCCGCCGGAGAACTGGTGCGGATAGTCGTCGAGGCGCTGGCGGGCGTTGGGCACGCCGACCCGGGTGAGCATCTCTTCCGCGATGGCGACGGCGTCCTTCTTCGTGACATCGCGGTGAAGCAGGACGGCCTCGCAGATCTGGTTGCCGATGGTGTGAACCGGCGACAGCGAGGTCATCGGCTCCTGGAAGATCATGGCGATGTCGTTGCCGCGAATGCTGCGGATCGTCTTGCCGCGCGGGTCCAGCGCGGTGAGGTCGATGGTGTCGCTGGGGGCGGCGTCGGCGCCGGTGTCCGCCGCCAGGGTGCTCTGGGCGGTGGACCGCGGCCGGCTGTAGGTGATCGTGCCGTTGGTGATGCGGCCGGGATCGCGCAGGATGCGGAGAATGGCGCGGGCGGTGACACTCTTGCCGCAGCCACTCTCCCCGACCACGCCCAGCGTCTGGCCCGGCATGATCTGGAAGTCCACGCCATTCACGGCGTGCACGGTGCCCATGTCGGTCGGGAACTCGACCTCCAGGTTCTCCACCTTGATGAGTGGTCGTGGCTGTGGCGTCCGGGTCGTTGCGGTCGCCGTCGCGGTGGTGCCCGGTTCGGGCGGGCTGGCGGGTGACGGTGCTTCGAGTTGGTGCATGGGCATGGTCCCTTCCCGGCGTGGTGAGGTGGCGGGATGCGATCAGCTCTTGTAGGGATCGGCGGCGTCGCGGAGGCCGTCACCGAAGAAGCTGAACGCGAGCACGGTGAACGTCACGAAGGCTCCCGGAATCAGCAGCCAGGGGTAGGAGAGGACGGACCGGACATTCTGCGCGTCCTGCAGCAGGACGCCCCAGCTGACGACCGGAGGCCGGAGGCCGAGGCCGAGGAAGCTGAGCGCCGTTTCGCCCAGGATCATCGCCGGAATGGCGAGCGTGAGCTGGACGATCAGGAAGCTCGCGAACGAGGGCAGCATGTGGACGATCACGATCCGCCAGTCGCTCGCCCCCGCCAGTTGCGCATCGAGCACGAAGTCTTCGTCGCGCAACTGGATGAGCTTGCCGCGAACCACGCGCGCCATCCCGGTCCATGACTGGATGGAGAGGATGAGCGTGATGGCGAAGTAGACGCGCAACGGCGACCAGGATTGGGGAATGACGGCGCTGAGGGCGATCATGAGGGGGATGTTCGGCACGGAGAGCAGGAACTCGATCAACCGCTGGATGAGCGTGTCGAACCAGCCGCCGTAATAGCCGGAGAATCCGCCGATGATCGCGCCCAGCACGAAGCTGATCGCCACGCCGACAAGCCCGATCGAGAGCGAGATGACGGCGCCATTCAGGACGCGGCTGTAGACATCCCGCCCGAGCTTGTCCGTGCCGAAGAGGGCGACCATGCCGCCTTCCTCCGCGCCGAAGAGCCGGATATCGGTCTCGATCAGGCCGAGAATCTTGTAGGGCTCTCCCCGGACGAAGAAGTGAACGGGGATCTTGGTTTCCGGGTCCTTCACGATCGTGCGATCCATGGTCCCCGGCTTGGTCTTCGCGGTCAGGCCATACACGTGTGGGCTGAACGAACCGCCATCGAACCAGTGGATGCCATTCGGGGAGGCATAGGGATACTTCGATCGGGTATCCGGCCCGACCGGCGATAGGAAGCCGTTGAAGATCGCCATCAGGTAGAGCAGGACGATGCCGACCATGCCGACCATCGCCAGCTTGTGGCGCCGGAACTTCAGCCACATCAGGCGGCGTGGCGAGGCGATCGCCACGCTACTCGCTGCGGCCGGAGCCATGTCCTGGTCGATCTTTGGCAGGCTCTGAGGGAGTTCGGACGAGGCAGTGGACATGCGACGCTCCCTACATCATGCGAATGCGCGGATCGAGCCACATCAGGATCAGATCGGACAGGAATGTCCCGATGATCGTCAGTGCGGTCAGGATCAGGACGATGCCAGCCGCGAGGAACATGTCCTCCGTCTGCAATGCTTCGAGCAGCAAGGGGCCCACCGTGGGCAGGTTGAGGACGATGGCGGTGATCGTGGCGCCGGAGAACATGGCTGGCAGCACCCAGCCGACCGTGCTGGCGATGGGATTCAGCGCCACCCGGACCGGATACTTCATCAACAGGCGCGTCTCGCTCACCCCCTTGGCGCGCGCGGTCTCGACGTAGGGTTTGTTCAGTTCGTCGAGCAGGGTGGCGCGCATCACGCGGATGATGTTGGCCGTGCCCGCGATGCCGATCACGAAGAGCGGAACCGGGAGATGGATCAACAGGTCCTGGATTCTCGCCCAGTTCCAGGGCGCGTTCTGGAATTCCTGGGATTGCAGTCCCCCGACACTGATTCCCCACTGGTTGTAGGCGAACATCATGAGCACCAGGGCTAACAGGAAATTGGGTATCGCCAGACCAAGGAAGCCGATGAAGGTGATGATGTAATCGCCGATCGAATACTGGCGCACCGCGGCGTAGATCCCGATGGGAATCGCGATGAGATAGACGACAAGCGTCGATCCGATCGAGACGAGCAGCGTTGCCGGGAGCCGTTCCCAGATCAGGGTGCTGACCGGCTGTCGCCATGCGAACGAGCGTCCGAGATCGCCATCCAGCAGCATCTTCTTCATCCACAGGGCGTACTGCTGGGGCCACGGCTTGCCGAGACCGTAGGCCGCTTCCAGCGATGCGACCTGGTCGTCGGTGATGTCCTGCCCCTGGGACCGCAGCTGCGCCACGTAGGAGGTCAGGTAGTCACCGGGCGGGAGCGTGATGATGGCGAACGAGATGACCGAACTGAGCAGCAGCAGCACGATCATGTAGAGGAATCGTCTCCCGATGTAGGCGCCCACCTGCGTCCTCCTTGCTGGGACGCCTGCCGACCGCACGCGGCCGGCAGGCGAATGCCGCCGGGGCGGGCTGCCCCCGTATCAGGCAACCCGCGACGACGACCGAACCGCCGGGATCACTGCCGGAAGAAGAAGGTCTGTGCGTAGTAGGGGAACTGGAACAGGCCGTCCCAGGTGTGGATGCCGTACGCCGGTACATTGGCGAAGTTGTTCTTGTTGATCGTCAGCCATGGGGTCTGCCCCACGGTGCCGATCGACCAGAGGTTGTCGGCCTGGGATTGGAGCAGCTCCGCGGCGGCTTCCGCATCGAGCGTCTCGCTGTAGCGCTTCCAGGCGTTCAGCGGCGCCATGTACCAGTCGGGCGGTTCCTCCCCCTGCGTGCCACCGGACTGGAACCAGGAGTTCCACAGCGGGGCGATGGAGGTCTCGTCACCGACCTTCCCGATGGACCACTTGCGGTCGACCGGGAGGAGGATGTCGGTGGAGGCATCGCCGTGCCACATCGACATCGGTTCCTTGTTCTCGGAGACGCGCGGGCTGAGGAGCTGCCGCGTCACGGACTTGGCGGTGACGTCGATGCCGATTTCGCGCCAGTAGGAGGTGACCAGTTCGAGGATGGAGGTCTTCGGGCCCTCGCCGTCGAAGAAGTCGAAGGTGATCTGCATCGGCTTGCCGTCCGAGCGGAGGCGCACCGTCTTGTCACCGTTCCAGGCCAGGCCCATCTCGTCGAGCAGGGCATTTGCCTGATCGGGGTCGTAGTCGATGAAGGCGTCGGCGTATTCCTGCTTGAAGTTCACGGAGGTATCGAGCACCGTCATCTGGCGGATGGTGGCCTGCCCGAAGAAGAGGAGCTCGTTCATCTCCTCGCGGTTGATGGCGAGGGAGAGCGCCCGGCGGTAGCGGACATCCTGGTGGATGGTGCGCAGCGCCTCGTCCTCCACGTTCATGTTCACCTGGAAGAAGACTTCGCTGCCGCGTCCGCTGGACCACACGTTGACGGTGTAGCCGCCGTCTTCGGCGGAGTCCTGGTAGGTCTGGTAGTTCAGGACATCGGTGTTGCCGACCGCGAAGTCGTAGGCGCCGGTCACGATCTTGGCATGGTAGGCCTCGACGTTCTGCAGGCGCTCCAACTCGACGTAATCGATGTATGGAAGCTGGTTGCCGTCGGTATCCACCTGCCAGAAGTAGGGATTCCGCTTCCACTTCACCGACGTCGTGGAATCCGCCTCGACGGTGTAGGCCATCAGCGTCGGCAGGTCCTTGTTGATGCCGTGCTGGGCCATGTCGATCATGCGCTCGGTCCAGGAGTTGTACTTCGCCGCCTTCGCCTCAGCCTCGGCCTTGTCGTTGTAGGCGGGATGGAACTGCTGGAGGTAGTGCTTCGGGTGGATCTGCTTGCCCTGGAACGTGCCGTACTGGTGGGGCAGGTTCGAGAGGTAATAGCGCGGATGGGGCACCGCGAACGTGAGGACGGCGGTGTACTCGTCCGGGGCGGTCACGACGACCGGCTCGCCGCCCGGACTGATGTCCTGCGGGACGTTCGGCGTCAGTTCCTTGTTCAGCAGCAGGTCGTTGAAGGCGAAGAGGACATCGGCGGAGGTCACCGGTTCGCCATCCGACCAGCGCATGCCCTTGCGGAGGTGGAGGGTGTAGGTGGACTTGTCTTCCGAGACCTCCACCGATTCCGCAAGGTTCGGCACGGCATCCGTGAGGTCCGGGGTATAGCGCAGGAAATGATAGGCATAGCCGATCAGGAAGTCGCAGTCGTACCCGGCGAGCTGGGTCGTGATATTGCCGACATGGGCGGTGCCGCCGTACTGGCCGATCTCGACCGGCTGGATCACGAGCGGTTTCTCGGGGATGCGCTCGGCAAGGGGCGGAATCGTGCCGGCGTCGGCAAGCTCCTTCAGCATCGGTGCCTCGTTGAAGGATGCTGGCACCGTCTCGCTGAACGCGGCGTAGGTGACCTCGTCCTGCATGCGCTGGGCGATGGTCCTGGTGGGAGCGGCGGGGGCGGCGGAGACGCCGGCGGCCTGGCCGGCAAGGGCCGCTCCCGCGCCGATGGTGGCGGCGGTAGCGACGAGTTCGCGACGGGTGATCGAACGGCTGGACATCTGCTCTCTCCTCGTACGGATCGGCGCGGCCATGCATCGTTGCAGGGCCGTTCGGAGCGATGCGGTTCGGGGGATCGACGATGAATGCTGGCTACGCTCGTCAGGACCGGGCGGGGTGTGAACCCGATGCGCTACAGGCCAATGCTCCTGAGGTACTCCCGGCTGACGACGGCGCTCTCCTTCGCGGTGGGCAGCTGGGTGACATCGGTTTCGACGATGACCCACCCCGCGAAGCCGGCGCGGTCGAGTTCGGAGAAGATACCGGGCAAGTCGACGAAGCCACGGCCGAGTTCGATGAAGATGCCGGCATCGGAGAACTGGCGATAGTCCCAGCCGGCGGCCACGCCACGCTGGAGCACGGCCTGGTCGATGTCCTTGATGTGGACGGTGCGGATGGCGGACCCGTAATCCTTCACCAGCTGGACGGAATCGTCCCCGGCCCAGGCGAGATGGCCGAAATCCGGTCCCAGGAAGACGACATCGCGATCGACGAGCGCGAAGAGGCGATCCAGTTCGGCGCGGGTCTCGATGAACGATCCGACATGGTTGTGGAAGCAGATGGCGACGCCGTAGTCCAGCGTCGCCTTGCCGACCGCGTTCAGGGTCTCGGCGAAGGCGGCATAGCCCTCATCCGAAAGGGCGTCCTCCGGGCGGACGTGTCCGGCGACAGCGATCCGCTCCGGGGTGAGGTTGGCGGCGACGTAGAGTTCGGTGAGGCCAAGCGCCTGGTGGGCGGCGGCATGGTCGCGGGCCTTCGCCACGAGGGCATCCCGCTGCGCCGGGTCCCAGAACTCGGCGCCGAAGTAGCCGGGCGCTGGCTTGAGGCCGGCGGCGGCGAACTGGGTGCGGATGGCGTCGGGGTCCGGGCCACCGGCGGGAGCGCCGTCGTAGCCGGCCTCCGCGATCTCGGCAAGCACCTGTTCCGGGGAGAATTCGTCGCGCCGCCAGGTCAGCTGTCCGCATCCGATGGGGAGGGTCACGCGGTGGTCCTTCCGTGAGGTGGCTCCGGGTGGGAGCCGGTGGAGCAATCCCGGCATCGCTTGCCGGGATGTGGCTGCGACGGGCGCCACCGTCACACGGCGATGGGTGCACGAACCGCAGGGTTTCCGACAGGCATCATCCGCTGGCGGATGGTCCGGGAACGGGGTCGTTCGGCTGCGTCGCCGAAGACATCATATGAGTGACTGTGTGCTGGTGATGGTAGGAATAGATCATATACGGTGTCAACGGCTTGTTTGAGTCAGACAGACAGTCGGAAAGTCATGGGCGACGGGTTCCGGAACCCCACGATCGGATGCGGCCGTCGCAGGCCCGACCACCCCGGGGACAGGCCGGAAGCGACCGCTCCATCGCCAATAATGTAGGGCGGACTGCGTCCGCGGGACG
>JBQCJS010000510.1:0-8333 GCA_051952485.1 Thermomicrobiales bacterium
ACGCCTGCTTGCGCGGCGTCTCGTCGGTATTGCAGAGCAGGACGCGGTGCCCCCGGGCGTAGGCGGCGTCCTCGATGACGCGGACGGCCTGGGTGAAATGGGGATTCTCGATGTCGGAGACGACGAGGCCGATGGTGTCGGTGTAGCGACGGCGGAGACTGCGGGCGACCCGGTTCGGTTGGTAGCCGAGTTCCTCGATCGCGGCGAGGACACGTTCGCGGCGGGCGGAGGCGACGCGGGGATCGCCGTTCAGCACGCGGGAGACGGTGGCGGAAGACACCTCCGCCCGTGCGGCGACATCCTTGATCTGGACCTGGGCCACATTCCCCTCCACCTGCGCTGTCGCGGCGACGATCCATCCTGCCGGGTTGGTATCATTCCGGTGATTCTAGCATCGAAATCGATTTCACCGATGGCACGGAGAAGGGTCTTCCCGCCCGGCGAGTGGCCCCTGGTCCCATCGCCGGCCCCGGGCAAACCGCGTCGCCACGATCGCGGGATAACGTGCGCCACCAGGACCGCGAACGCGGGTTTGGGCGGCCAGGCAGTCGTGTACTATAGGGAACAAGCCGGACATCGCTGGCAAGCATGCCCGATGTCCCTTGAGTCCATACCCCGCCGCGTGTCAGCATCAGGAGAACGTTGCCGCATCCTTCAGGCAACACTCCCCACATCTGGTGATACGAAGGTTCTCCTCTCACGTCGAGGCGTCGAGTGCTGGTCCCGGAGCGGTGGTCACGATCCCGCCCCCGCAAGTCCGCCATTCCAGTCCGTCGCCGTGGGACGATTCGAGGCGCTGCGGATGGCAATCCTTCCCGCTCCCCATCTCCCTACCCATGCACGCGCGATCCGCGCCCTCCGGGGCTGCGCCATCGCGTGGTTTGCGTTGGTGGCGGCGACCGGCGTCGCACAGGCGCATACGACCGAAGCGGTCGCGCCGGATCGCCTGCTGGATGCCTGGCGGGCCGATCCGTGGGTGCTCATCGCGGCCCTCGTGACGGGCTGGCTCTATGCCAGGGGGATTGGCCACCTGAATGAGACGGGTGCGCGAACGGGGCGTGGCCCCCTCGTCGGCTCCGCCCGGATCGCAGCGTTTTACGCCGGGCTGCTCACCCTCGTCCTCGCCCTCTCCTCGCCCCTGGATACGGCAACCGCGACGATCTTCTCCGCCCACATGATCCAGCACGTCCTGCTGGTGGCCGTCGCGCCACCGCTGATCCTGCTCGGGCTGCCGACCACTGTCCTCCTGAACGGGCTGCCCCGTTCCTGGCGGCGTCCGCTGGCCACCCTCCCCCATCGCGTTCCCGGCCTCGCCGCGCCGATCGGCGTGCTGACGCTGCCGGCTGTCGCCTGGCTGGTCCATGCCGGCACCCTCTGGGCCTGGCACATTCCCTGGCTCTACGACGCCGCCGTGCAGAACGAACGCCTGCACGCCGTGGAACACGCCACCTTCGTCCTCACGGCATTCCTCTACTGGTGGACGATCGTTCCCGCCGGCGCCCACACCCGCAACGCGCTCGGTCCGGCGATGGGCATCCTCTCCGTCTTCGCGATGGGCATGCAGAGCGCGGCGCTGGGCATCATCCTCACGTTCTGGAGCACACCCATCTATCCCGTCTACGTCGGCCGGAGCGAGTTGTGGCACATCTCGGCGCTCTCCGACCAGCGCCTGGCGGGACTCATCATGTGGATTCCGGCCGGATCGGTCTATGTGGTCGCGGCGCTCATGCTGCTCAGGTCCTGGTTCCAGGAGGAACGCGAGGACGACGAGCGGCCGGATCATCCCGCGGCACGGGTAGCGGCCAGCCAGATCGAACACCAGGAGCATCATCAGCTGGGTCCGGTGGCACCGGTCCCGTAACACAGGAGAACGCGTGTGGGAGCACGATGTGAGGCGCCAGTGCGGCGCACGCATCCGGCATCGGGGAGCAGAGCATGAATCGACGTGGAACCGGGGGGGATGACGGACGCGACAGCGGGACGCGGGGCCCACGTCGCACGGTGAGCCGGGCGGCATTCCTGCTCGTCTCGATGGCGCTGGTGCTCACGGTAAGCGGCTGCACCGGCAGCATGGACAGTTTCAATGTCGTCTCCGACCGGGGTCGGGACAATATCTGGCTGCTGAACCTGTCGTTCATCCTCTCGTTCATCGTGATGGCGATCGTCTTCGGCGTGCTGCTCTACTCGATGTTCTCGTTCCGAAACCGCTTGCCGAGCGAGCGGGAAGGATTCGTGAAACTCGAGATCTTCTGGACCGCCACGCCGGCGTTGCTGCTCGTCGTCCTCTTCGTCCTCGCCGTGCGCACCATGAACTCGATCGAGGCGCAGCACGATACCGACGATGTCGTGACGATCAAGGCGATCGGCAACCAGTGGTGGTGGGCGTTCGAGTATCCGGAGCTGGGCATCACCACGGCCAACGAACTGCACATCCCCACCGATCGCCCGGTGCGCATCGAGCTGGAGAGCACGGACGTGATCCACAGCTTCTGGGTGCCGCAACTCGGCTGGAAGCTGGACATGATCCCCGGCCGCACCAACGTGATGAACTTCACAGTCGATACCACCGGCACCTTCGACGGCGCCTGCACCGAATTCTGCGGCGCCCAGCACGCCTGGATGCGCCTGAAGGTCGTCGCCAGTTCGAACGACGATTTCACGGCGTGGTCCAGCAAGGAGGCCGCCGACGCCACCGCGCCATCCAGCCTGATCGCGCGGGATGGTGAATCGACCTTCATGCTGGAGAGCTGCGCCGCCTGCCACACCGTGAAGGGCACCGCCGCCCAGGGCAAGGTCGGGCCGGATCTCACCCACTTCGGCAGCCGGGAGACGATCGGCGCCGGGGTGCTGGAGAACACGCCCGAGAACCTGGAAGCGTGGCTGCGCGATCCGCAGGCGTACAAGCCCGGCATCGTGATGCCCGGCTTCGACCGGCTGACGGACGAACAGATCCGCGCGCTGGTCGAGTACCTGGAAGGACTGAAGTAACCATGGCGACGATTGCCGATCAGAACACGCCAACCGGCGGCATCGCCATTCCCACCGCCCCGGCCAGCGCGAGCGCCACCGCCTCACGGACCGGCGGCGTCTATGCCTGGGTCACCACGGTCGACCACAAGAAGATCGCCATCATGTACATTCTGGCGGCGACGGTCTTCTTCGTGCTCGGTGGCCTCGAGGCGGTGGTGATGCGCATCCAGCTCTCGAAGCCGGAGAACACCCTCGTCTCGCCCCAGGCCTACAACGAGCTCTTCACCATGCACGGCACGACGATGATCTTCCTCGTCGTGATGCCGATGCTCCTCGGCTTCGCGAATTATGTCGTGCCACTGCAGATCGGCGCGCGCGACATGGCGTTCCCGAAGCTGAACGCCTGGAGCTTCTGGCTCTTCGTCTTCGGCGGCCTGCTGCTCTACTACAGCTTCTTCGCCGGCGCCGTGCCGGATACCGGCTGGTTCTCCTACGCACCGCTCACCGAGCGCCCGTTCTCCATGGGCCAGGGCGTCGACTACTGGATCCTCGCCCTGATCGTGACCGGCATCGGTTCGATCGCCACCGGCATCAACCTGATCGTCACGATCGCCAAGATGCGGGCGCCCGGCATGAAGCCGATGCGCATCCCCGTCTTCACCTGGATGTCGCTGATCACCGGCTTCCTGCTGATCTGGGCCATCCCCAGCCTCACCGCCGCCCAGGCGATGCTGCTGGCCGACCGCTCGCTGGGCACCGTCTTCTTCAACGAGGCGCGCGGCGGCGATCCGCTGCTGTGGCAGCATCTCTTCTGGTTCTTCGGGCATCCCGAGGTCTACATCATGGTCCTGCCCGCGTTCGGGATGCTCTCGGAGATCATCCCGGTCTTCGCGCGGAAGGCCATCTTCGGCTACACCTTCCTGGTCGGCGCCGGGATCGCCATCGCCTTCTACAGCTTCCTCGTGTGGGCGCACCACATGTTCACCGTCGGCATGGGACCGTGGGCGAATGCCTTCTTCGGCGCCGCCTCGATGGTCATCGCCATCCCCACCGGCATCAAGATCTTCAACTGGCTGGGCACGCTGTGGGGCGGTTCCATCCGCTTCACCACGGCCATGAACTTCTGCCTCGCCTTCATCGCGATGTTCACCATCGGCGGTGTCACCGGCGTCCAGTTCGCCATCTGGCCGCTGGACTGGCAGCTGACCGACAGCTACTACGTCGTCGCCCACTTCCACTACGTGCTCTTCGGCGGCACCTTCCTCGGGATGCTGGCCGCCTTCTACTACTGGTTCCCGAAGGCCACCGGTCGCATGATGAGCGAGCGGCTGGGCAAGTGGAACTTCTGGACGATGTTCATCGGGTTCAACGTCACCTTCTTCCCGATGCACATCCTCGGCCTGATGGGGATGCCGCGCCGCGTCTACACCTACCCCGACAAGCCGATGTGGGGCGCGATCAACCTGCTGGAGACGTTCGGCACCTTCCTGATCGGCGTCTCCATGCTGATCTTCTTCTACAACCTCTGGAAGAGCGCGAAGCACGGCGCACCCGCCGGGAACGATCCGTGGGACGCCTGGACGCTCGAATGGGCGACCACCTCGCCGCCGGCCGATTACAACTTCGCCGTCGTGCCGCATGTGAACAGCGCCCGCCCGCTGCGGGACGCCAAGGTGAATGGCTGGGACCTCTTCCCCGATGCGCATTCCACGCAACCGGTCCCGAAGCCCGGCCTCTTCGACCGCATCCCCATGGCCGTGATGGGCATGCTCGTCTTCATCAGCTCGGAAGTCGTCTTCTTCGGCGGCCTGATCGCGGCCTACATCACCTATCACGGCCGGGACGAGTGGCCGAACCATGAGGTCCTGGAAGTGGGCAAGGTCGCCTTCTTCACGGCCTTCCTGCTCGCCAGTTCGGTCACGCTCTGGTTCGCGGAGCGGGCGCTGCACCACGGCAACAATCGGGGATTCCGGCGCTGGATGATCGTGACGGTCGTCTTCGCGATCATCTTCATCGGCGGCCAGCTGGCGGAATACCGCACGCTCTACAACGAGGACGTGACGATCGACCGCAACCTGTTCACCTCCACCTTCTTCACGCTCACCGGGTTCCACGGGCTCCACGTCATCGCCGGCATCATCATGCTCATCATCGCGACGTACCTGAGCTTCCGGGGCGAGCTGGTGAAGGGCAAGGACACCAGCATCCGCACGATCGGCGTCTACTGGCACTTCGTCGATGCGGTGTGGATCGTCGTCTTCACCGTGGTCTACCTCTGGCCGCTGGTCGCCTGATCCGAAGGAGGAATCCCACGATGTCGAGTTCGCACAGCACGCCCAATCCGGCTCCTTCGCAGACACCGACGCCGGAAGAAGCCGCGGCCATCGTCCGCGAGCACCAGGAGCAGGCACAGCAGCACGAGGCGGCGCGAGCAGCCACGGCTCCCGCACCAGCCACCGCCGCCGGCGATCACGGCGGCCATGGCGAGGGCATCCACATGCCCTCGCCGTCCATCTGGCCGATCGTCTCGGCGTTCGGAATCACCATGATCAGTTTCGGCATCCTCACGGGGTGGGCATTCGGAATCTTCGGGGGCGTGGTCCTCGCCATCAGCCTCTGGAAGTGGGCAGGAGAGATGCGGAGAGATGCGGCATGAATGAGGTCCTCAGTCGGCGCAAGCTGTACAACCGGATATCGATCGCCGGAACAGCGTTGGCAGGGGTCGTGGTGAGCGTGCCGATCATCGGCTACCTGCTCAGCCCCTTCATCGACAAGCAGGAGCGCGTCTGGCAGGATGTGGGTGCTGTCGACGACTTCAAGATCAACGAGACCGTGCAGGTGAACCTGCAGGACCCGTCGCCCCTCCCCTGGGCGGGTGAGACGGCGCTCACGTCGGCCTGGCTGCGCCGGAGCACCAGCGGCTTCATCGCCTTCTCGGTCCACTGCACGCACCTCGGGTGCCCGGTGAACTGGAACCAGGGCGGCCAGCTCTTCCTGTGCCCCTGCCACGGCGGCGTCTTCAATGCGGAGGGCCAGCCGGCCGGGGGGCCGCCCCAGCATCCGCTCCAGCGCCATGATGTCCGCGTCACCGGCAGCCGGGTCGAGAGCCGGCCGGTGCCGTTGCGGGTGGGAGGCTGAGCATGACCACCGACGCCCCCCGCGACGACCAGAAGCACCCCCATCCGCATCCCGGCCACATCCGGGCGACGGAGGAGCGCGACCGCACCACCGACGCGATGACGGAAGCGGCGGAAACCCTGCTCGCCAACGCCGACATTCCCGCCGATGAGACGATGGCCGCCCAGATGCAGCCGAAGAACCCACTGGCGAAGGCCGGTGTGGCCACCTTCGACTGGCTGGACGACCGACTGGGCATCCGCTCGATCATCTGGCCGCTGGCCACCCACCACTCGCCAAAGGTGAACTGGTGGTATGTGCTGGGAAGCGCGACGCTGATCGCCTTCGTCATGCAGGTGCTCACCGGCGTGGCGTTGGCCTTCACCTACGTGCCCTCGCCGAACAATGCCTACCAGAGTCTCCAGTGGATCACGGACGACGCCACGCTCGGTAGCGTGGTGCGCGGGATTCACTACTGGGGCGCGACGGCGATGGTCCTCCTCGTCTTCGCCCACATGTGCCAGGTCTTCGCGTTCGGCTCGTTCAAGTTCCCGCGGGAACTGAACTGGCTGAGCGGCGTGGTCCTGCTCGGCCTGACGATCGGCCTCGCCTTCACCGGCCAGCTCCTGCGCTGGGACCAGGATGCCTACTGGGCCGTCTACGTCATGGCCGAGCAGGTGGCCCGCGTCCCATTCGTCGGCAACTGGCTGATGCAGATCATCATCGCGGGCGACACCGTGGGCGGGAACACCCTGACGCGCTTCTACGCGACCCACGTCTTCCTGCTGCCGGCGCTCACCTTCCTGCTGATCGGCGCCCACCTCTACCTGGTGCTGAAGAACGGCATCTCCGAAATGCCGGAGGTCGGCAAGAAGGTCGATCCGAAGACGTACCGCGAGGAGTATCACAAGCTCCTGGAGGAGGACGGCGAGCCGTTCTGGCCGGACAGCGCCTGGAAGGATGTCGTCTTCGCGCTGGCGGTCGGCGCCATCGTCCTCGGGCTGGCGATCTGGCAGGGGCCGAAGGCGCTCGGCGAGGTCGCCGACCCGACGGTGCTGCAGGCCCACCCGCGCCCGGACTGGTACTTCCTCTCGCTCTTCGCCCTGCTGGCCCTCATGCCGGCCGGCCTGGAAGACACCCTGATCATCGTCGGCCCGGCGATCATGGGCTTTGCGCTGATCGTGGTGCCCTTTATCGCGAACAAGGGGGAGCGCCACTGGCGACGCCGCCCCTGGGCGATCGGCATCATCGCCTTCACCGTGATCGCGCTGGGCGTCCTGACCGTCTACGGCGACCAGGGAACATGGTCCCCGGATCTCCACCCGAATCCGCTCTCGGAAGAGGTCGTGGCACGTGCGGATGCGGCCGGCCTCTCGCAGGGCGCGGAGATCTTCGAGAACAACGCGTGCATCAACTGTCACCGGATCGGCGATTCCGGCGGCCAGAAGGGGCCGGATCTCACCTATATCGGTGACGACCTGACACAGGAGCAGCTCACCTGGCGCATCCTCAACGGCGGCGACGGCATGCCCGCCTACGGCAGCACACTGACCACTGAGGAGACGAATCAGGTCGTCCAGTTCCTGCTCCAGCAGACCCGCGAACGGCACTCGCCGGAGGGAACCCCCGAAACCGCGCCGTAGCGCATGGGTGCATGACATGCCTGGCGGTGTCGTCGCATTCGACAAGCCAGCGGGAATCTGCGAACGTTCGCGGATTTCCACTCCCGATCCCGACGCGAAACCAAACGGACCGCCCGCGCGTCACATTGACAGGGCGGCACGAACCGCCTACTATCGATGAGGCAGATGGAATGCCGTACGTACACTTTCGCCCCGAAATCTGTTGAGGGACAGCTGGAGGCACGCAGCAGTGCGTGAGCGCGAGAGTCAGCAGGTCAAGACCGGATCATGGCTGTATCCGGGGCGTTTTGCCTGCACCACCATCCGGGGAGAATGGGGATCATGACCGAGAACGAGCGACGGGCTCAGGATGTGTTGACTCGCGAGGATCTGGTGCTTCGTGGGGTGGCCGCCATTGGCCTGATCGCGATGGCATTGCTGGTCCTGCTGGTGGTCTTCCCCTAGCACGCCGCGAATCCAGTGCATCGGAACACGACCGGACGGTTCGTCGGAAGACGGATCGTCCGGTCGTTTTTAGTGACGTGGTGACCCGGCGGGGAAGAAAAAAGCACAAATTTTAACCAACACCCCGCAGACCAACACGGGTATAATACCTGTACCCGT
>JBQCJS010000511.1:0-5039 GCA_051952485.1 Thermomicrobiales bacterium
ACACGTCACCGTCGTCATTCCGCCAGCCACCACATGCCCCCGGTGATCCCGCCCTCCCCGCAAGTCCGCCGGGCGCCATGCGGCCGGATTCCCCGTCGGGCAGCCCGCTACTGACCCGGGTCCGGCATCTCGAACCGCCCGGTCTTCCTCGTCAGCACGATCCGGAAGGGCACCGCACCCTCGACAGGCTCCGGGTATGGCCCGTCGCCGTGAAGCACGCGGAGCACCCGCTCCCGTCCGGCCTCACCGGGCAGTTCCTCGAAGGTCCCTTCCGCCACCACGCTCTCCCAGTCGTCCTCGGCCGTGCCGCGATCGACCTCGAACGAGACGAGTGGCTGGGCGCGCATGAGGGCGATCTTGCGGCCCGGGAATCCCATGGCGTAGATCGCCTCGCCGTCGTAGCCATAGCCCATCGGCACGAGGTACGGCCTCCCCTCCGGGGTCGCGCAGGCGATCCGGCCGATCAGCGACGTGGCGAGCAACTCCTCGATGCGTTCCGCCGGGAGCGGGGCGATGGTTCCCATGCAGTCTCGGTATCCTCGGTATATTCGGTGGGCCCACCCACGGTGAACGTCCGGTGGGCGATTGCGTTCCTCATCCTCGCGCGGGCCAGCGATGCCGCCCATGCACAGGGGAGTATGCCCTTTTCGTCCACCGCCGCGGCGTCGCCTCACCCGGCAGGAGGCAATGCGCACCGGCACGCAGGCGATCGGACGGGAACGGGCCGCAACCCTACTGGTAGATCACCAGCAATGGCACCGGATCGAGCTGCACGATCTCCTCCGGCGTCATGATCGGGTCGTCCTGCTTGTAGAAGAGCTTGATCCCGTCGTACTCGATCTGCTGCGCCCCGTTCACGAAGGCGTAGGTGCTCTTCTTCTGGTCGGGCGGACCCCAGCCATCGGCATCGATCACCAGCTGCACGCCCGGAACCGGCGCGATCTTGTCCTTGTTCTCGATCATGCCATCGTGGAACTGGTGGACCACAAGCACCTTGGGCGGGATGTTGTATTTCTGGGAGAGCTGCACCAGCCAGTTCTGGGTTGCCGTCACATCGGACGCATCGACCTGCCCGATATGCTCGCCCGGGACCTGTCCCTCCCGCATCGCGAACTCGGGATCGATCGCCAGGTGCACGAAGGGCTTGGCGAGCCACTTCTCCAGGCCGTGCGTATCCGTCTCGACCGTGCGCCGGCCGATCTGCACATCGAGAAAGAGCAGGATGCCGTTCTTTTCGCAGAAGTCGGCATATTCATCCAGCAGGTCGCTCGGCGCATCGAGCAGATAGCTGCCATCCGCCATCGGCTCCTGCTGGCCCACGGAGGCGATCACCTCGAAGGCGATCAGCACCGGCGTGGAGGGATCGGCTGCCTCGTAGGCGGCGGCCTGCTCCTTCAGCTTCGCGAGGGCGGTCTCCTTGTCGTATTCGCCCAGGATGCCCATGTTGTCGTTGCCCGGGAAGCCATAGAACGTCAGGATCCGGTGTCCCGGCAGGAGGCCGTTGGCGGTCGAGGGCGGCTCGGTCGCCTGCAATTCCAGCTTCGGCGCGGTCTTCTCCTGCTTGCTCTCGGTGGGGACCGACGCGGAACCATCCCCCTCCGCGACTTCCAGGGTATCCGTGGAGATCGTGGAGGTGCTGCCGCCCTCATCGGATGCGGCGGCGAATTCCCCGGACGGGATCGGCGTTTCCACCGCGATATCCGACGATGCGCCGATGTGGGCATCGCTTCGCGGCCCGGCCATCCACATGGACGAGAAGACCAGGACGAAGACCAGCATCACGCCCAACGCGCGCTCGCCGGGCAGCTTCTTGCCCACGGCCAGCACGACATCCACCGCCCGCGGGAAGCGACGGCGGGGCCGCTTGTGCTCGGGTTCGCTGGGTTTCGTGTACCAGTCGGATGAAAACGGCTTGGGACCTTCGGACATGGATACTCGCTTCAACACACGCGGCCACACGGCAGCATCGCCGGATGGATCGATCATGGTCCCGGCATCAGGAGGTGCCCGCCGGCGGATCAGGAGGGACACCCGTGCGTACGGGCACACCAGCTCCCCGTTCCTGCCAGGAACGGATTCAGTGTACCGCTTCCTGCAAACGCGGCAGCAAACCGGGACAATCACCAGGCGGATGCGCGGCAATTCTCCAAATCTCCGCGCAAACGGGGAATGGTATGCCGATCGCCGGTGCCCTCTGTCGGACGGATACGGGCGCGGCGTTGCACGCGGGAGCGGGATCGCCCCGCGCCGGTGCCAGCCAGGCACCACGGGCATCATCACTATCTACGCTCCCCGCCCTGCTGCGGATTGACCATCGCCCAGGAGGCCGTCTGGCGTGGCTTGTCCTGTTCCTGCTTGCTCGGGCCGCCATGAAGGCGGCCCCCACAAACGACCGGACTGCCAGGCGATTCGGTCGTTTGTGGGGCGAACCCTCGGACCACTGGTTCGCCGAGATCTCAGCGCGATGCCAGGCTAGTGTGGACAATCCACTCAGGATGTGCGGACGATCACCGGCGTCCCGTAGGTCGCCCAGTCCCAGAAGAACTGCGAATCGTCCAGCAGGAGGTTCAGGCAACCGTGGCTCCCCGGCCGGCCGATCGTCTCCTTCGTCCGCCACCAGGCGAAGTGGATGGCATGCCCGACATCCGTGAAGTACTGGGTGAAGAGCACGTTCTTCAGTTCGAAGAAATTCTCCGCGCCGATCGAGCCGCTGCCCATCGTCTCGTTCGCCACCCGGTTGTTGATCGCGAACCAGCCGGTCGGCGTCTCCCAGCCTGGCATCCCCGTCGTCGTCTCGCAGATCCGCACCGCCGTCCGTCCCTCATAGGCGACCATCAGCTGCTGCGTGAGGTTGACGTCGATCCACTTCCCCTCGGCAGGAGCGTCGGCGGGCAGCGGCGTGGCCGCCACCGGGGCCGACCGGCCGATGTTTCGCGCGAAGACATAGGCCCCTTCCTTGGTCTTCGCCCAGACATCCGATCCTTCGTAGACCTCCTCGCCCTTCACCCAGTCGACGACCGTCACCGGATCGCCGTAGGCCAGCGATTTCGTCATCTTCGAGGTCGTGTTCGGCTGTGCGCGCAGATTCGTCTCGCCCAGCGCCGCGCCTTGCCATACCGTGAGGTCCCAGTCCGCCAGGTCCAGCTTCGGCAGCGTGGCGGGCTCCTTCAGGAACTCCGCCGCGACCCAGCCGGAATACCCATCGACATACCCCGGTACCCAGCCATCATCGCTGGCGCCTGCCGCGATGAACTCCGCGCTGTCCGGAATCACGACGCGCACCTCGCCGTCGTCCTTGGGCGTCGCCCGCAGGCGCAGGCCATCAGAGGCGGAAACCAGGGTCGTCTTTCCAAGCGTCGGCGGCGCGGGCACGAAGGCCGGATCGGTCGCCAGCGCTGATCCGGACACCACGTCGTTCATCACCCGGCGCAGCGACAGGGTTCCAGCCTTCGCCACATCGATCACGGCGTTCGCGAACAGCTGGGAGGTCACCCCGTTCTTCGTCACGGCCTCCGACGTCGGTTCGCCGATCAGGTCCGGGAACTGGTTCCAGAGGGTCGCGATCGCGCCATCCACCCCGAAGCCGCCCCCTGCGGACTGCGCCGACGAGGCGACGGCCTTCTTCGCGACCGCGTCGGGCAGCGCGATCCCCTTGATCGTGCCCGGACCATCCGCCACCGGCGTGTAATCGAGCGTGATGCCCTCGAAGACCTGCTGGATCGTTCCAGTCGCCTCGACGAACCGGCCCTCCGAGAGCGGTTGCCCGGCCACCGTCTCGCCGCCCAGCTGCTGCCAGACGGCCAGGAAGGGCGTGGTGAGGTTGTGTCCCGTCGCCGCGAAGTAGAGCGAGCTCTCCGTATCGCCTGCCTCGGTGACCGGCACGTCGATGCCCTGGCTGTCGGCGGGTGTGGGCGCGGGCTGGCTCGGGTCGCTCGGCTCGATGATCTGGGACGGCTCGTTGGCTGGCGTCTCGGTCGCCGGCGCGGGCGTCTCGCTCCCCTCGGGCTCGATGACCTGATCCTGCGCGTACGCGAGAAGCGGGATCGCCGCCAGGCCGGCGCCTGCCAACCCGGCCAGGACGGATCGGCGCGTCAGCGTGTCATGCTGGCGGTCGCAGTCTTGGTCGCGAACATGGGGAGTGGCAGCGAAGGACCGCCGCGAATGGGATGAACGGTGGAGGAATGCACGCATGAACTGATGTCCTTGGGTACGAATGACCGTCGCCGGGCAGGGATGGCGTATCGTGATGGCGAGGGTGCGCGGCCGGGACGCGGGCGGAGGTATCCGGTCCATCCCGGATCTCCGGCCAGCCGCGACCGGTGTCGGGGCCAGTAGGAGCCGATCATGGCATCGATCGGTGTCCTGCCCCCTCACAGACTTCAACGAATTCGCGCTACGGGAGGTTTCAGCACATATGGCACAACCCGCGAATCCATCGGCCATCCGGATCGGGGTCGTGTTCCCCCAGCTGGAGATCGGCACGGTTCCAACCGATATCGCCCGCTACGCCACGACCGTCGAGCAGCTCGGCTTCCGGCACCTGCTCGCCTACGACCATGTCGTTGGCGGCGCGCTGGACGAACATCCGGAGCTGAAGGGGCGCTACACCAGCGATTCCCTCTTTCACGAGGTCTTCGTCCTCTTCGGCTACCTCGCCGCCATCACCACCCGGCTCGAACTCGTGAGCGGGGTCCTCATCCTCCCGCAACGCCAGACGACGCTGGTCGCCAAGCAGGCCGCCGAGATCGACGTCCTCAGCGGGGGCCGCCTGCGGGTGGGCATCGGCATCGGCTGGAACGCGATCGAGTATGAGGCGCTGAACGAGAACTTCCGCAACCGCGCCCGCCGGTTCGAGGAGCAGATCGCCCTCCTCCGCGCACTCTGGCGGGAGAACATCCTCACCTTCCGGGGTGACTACCACACCGTCGATCACGCCGGCATCCTGCCGATGCCGGTCCAGCAACCGATCCCGCTCTGGATCGGGGCCAGCGCCGAACCAGCGGTCCGCCGCGCCGCCCGCCTCGGAGACGGCTACCTGG
>JBQCJS010000512.1:0-3749 GCA_051952485.1 Thermomicrobiales bacterium
GCCACCGAGACCACCGTCCCGACCGAGACGCCGACGACCGAACCGACGGCAACGGAAGTCCCGACCGAGACGCCAACGACCGAGCCCACGGCGACCGAGGTTCCCACAGAGACCCCGACGACCGAGCCGACCGCGACCGAGGTCCCGACCGAAACCCCGACGGCGGCCCCGGCCACGCCGATCGCCTCGCCGACGACCACCGAGTCAGCAGCGACCCCCGTCGCCTCGCCGGTCGCCGCGGTCCCGGCCTGGGTGAGTGCCTACGCGCTCGATCCGAACGCGACCGCCGAGGGCGATTCGACCTCGGTGGGCGTGACGGTCGGTGACGCGCTGGAGATCAACGTTCCGGCCTTCGAGACCCGGCCGAACGTGATCCTCCAGACGGCGAATTCGACATCCGAGGATGCGACGCTGGTCCTCTTCACCGCCCCGGAGGGCACGGATGCGACCGGGTTCACCATCCCCGAGGACGAGTCCGCCCTGCCGGCCGGGGTGACCCCGTACGCCAGCTACGACGTGGCGGCGGGTGAAGTTCGCGGCGCCATCCTGAAGGACCTGCCGACCGGGACCTACATCCTCGCGGACACCAACGGCCAGGCCCTGACCTTCACCGTGAATCCGCAGGCCGAGATCGCCGTGCCGGACATCTTCGCCTCGCCGTCGGCGACCGAAGCCGTGTCCCCGGCTGCCACCGAGGCGGCGTCCCCGGTTGCGACCGAGACGGCGACGGACGCCGCCTCTCCTGCTGCATCCCCGGCCGCCTCTCCGGCGTCGGCCGTGCCGTCCTGGGTGGCGACGTACGCGCTCGACCCGAAGGCCACCGCCGAGGGCGATTCGACCTCCGTCGGCGTGACGGCGGGTGACGATCTGGAGATCAACGTTCCCGCCTTCGAGACGCGCCCGAACGTGATCCTGCAGACCACCAACACCACGACGGAGGACGTCACGCTGGTGCTGTTCACCGCGCCGGAAGGCACGGAGGCCACCGGGTTCACCATCCCGGCGGAGGAATCTGCACTCCCGGCGGGCGTGAAGCCCTACGCCAGCTACACGGTCAAGCCGGGCGAGGTCTATGGCGCCGTGCTGAAGGACCTGCCGGCCGGGACCTACATCCTGGCGGATTCGAATGGCCATGCGATCACCTTCACGGTGAACCCGGAGACGGAGATCGATGTGCCGGATATCTTCGCCTCCCCGGAGAGCACACCGGGCAGCTGATCGCCGCCCTTCTCCGCACCGCGAAGCACGAGACCCCCGGAGCAATCCGGGGGTCTCGTGGCGTTTCCGCGATCCCCGTTCACGGGGTCTGGGCCGATGATTGCGCTACTCCGGCGCGCGCCCGGACGCCAGCAGGAGATCGCTGTAGGACCCGAGAACGGCGGCCCAGCGGTCCAGCCGGAGCGCCTCGATGATGCGCCGGTGCTCCGCGATGGCCTCGGCTTCCGGCTGCCCGGCGATCACCGTTTCCAGCTCGACGAAGGCGCCCAGCCCTTCGACGCGATCCAGGTGGATGCGCGTCTGCCCGGCGATGGCGATGTCGCGTCGTTTCGCCACCGTCACCAGATGCCCGATGGCTGTCCCGAGCGTGGCGCGCAGTCCCTCGACCTCGGCCGCCGGGATCGGCACGACGCGATAGCTGCTCCAGCGCGACCCGTCCGCGTCGGCGCGGTCATAGCCGATCAGCTCGCCCCGCTCGACCGGGCCGATGGCCTCGCTCGGATCGACATGGGCGATGGTGCGGAGTTTCAGGCGGCCATGCGGTACCCGGAAGTAGGTGTCTTCCTGCGCCAGGCGCTCGCCGACCGATGTGCCGAGCCGGGCCAGCCGCGCTGCGACATCGGCGAGGCCCTCCTCCCCGCAGGCAACCTTGATCTCGAGGTTGTGGCTGTGGTTGTGGCTGTGGCCGGGGGCGTCTGGGGTGGACATGAAGCGGATCTCCTTGTCGCGGTCGATCGCGATGGAACGCCCGGAGCGGAGCCGGGCAGCCAGTATAGGACGGCGGACGACTGGTTCGGCGGATGCCCGACCGGTCGCGGTGTTCGCGGTACAATGTTCCCAGACAGACGCTGCGTCATCGTGCCTTTGGGCCGGGGCAGCGTGACCTGGCCCACGGCGTTGTGGGCACGAGACTTGGCCTGGCGTCCTGCATGGAGGCAGCGGATCGGATGTCCATCTACCCCTGGGTTCGACGACGGAAGAAGCTGGAAGCGAAGTATGCGGTGAAGCCGCGCCAGCGGATGTCCGGATACCGGTTCACGCTGAAGGGTTCGCCCCGCCATTACGACGACGTGAAGGCGATCATTGAGGCCGAGGGCACCGCGCAGGTCTACTTCGGCGAGGCGCTCGCCTACGAGCGCGGCGCGGGGATCGCCCTCTGGCGTATCCGTGCCGAGGAGCTGGGCTGGCTGAACGCGCTCTACGACTGGTGGGTCGAGATGGAGCGGGTGGAACCGATCCAGTTCACGTTCTACCTCTACCTGCCGGACAACCTGAAGTATCCCGCGCTCGATCTCCGCGCCCATTCGCCCCAGGACGTCGCCGCCTTCATCGAGGCGAACGCGCCGTGGGAGGACGAGGCCATCGTCGGGAAGCCCACCCAGCTCTCGAAGGGCCAGCCCTCGCTCAGCTCGCACTGACCTGCCACTCCCCGATCCGAACGAGCACCGCCCTGGAAGGCTGGACTTCCGGGGCGGTTTCGTCTCCATACGACTCACCGGTGCGTCTCAACAACTGGGGTCGACATGGCTGCCACGCATCTGCGGTGCACGCCCCTCGACGAGATGCGCTCGTTGCCTGGCAGCAATCCTCTCGCGCGGTGTGCTCCGTCTGGCTTGTCCTCCTCAGGAGCCATGATGCGGAACATACCCCCCGCCTCGCCAGCGCGCAGGAAACGCAAGGCGTCCGCCCCACGCCGTGTCAACCCGAGCGGAACGGCGCATGCACCGGGTTGGCCTTCGCGCCGCAGTGGAGTCGAAGGGTCAGGGGCATGCACGATCCCTGCCTGACGCCTTGCCAGCGTTTTCAGGGCAGCGAAGCGGTGCATTCGAACTGCTGGCATGCGAGAAGGAGCGCGTCGACACGTTGCATGGATGGCGGTTCTCATGCAACCCGCTCCCTCGACTCCGCTGCGGCGCTCATGGGATGAACGCCAGTGCACCGCTCCGCTCGGGATGACACGTCCTTGCGTGAGCGCAACGGCCCGCGGAGCGCTCCCGCAGTGGACTGTCTAGGCTAACGAGTCCTGCGCATGCCTGGTCGGGCAGCCATGAAGGCCGCAGCGCGACGGGCCATCCACCCCACAAAGTGGTTCGGCCGTACTGCCTGGCGATTCGGTCGAACCACTTCGTAGGGCGAACCCTCGCAGTGGTTGCAGCGGCCGGTGGTTCGCCGAGATCGCAGCGCAATACCAGGTTAGTCTGGACAATCCACTCAGTGCGGCGGAACGGTGGGAGATGGCCGCAGTGGAAGCCTGGTGTCATACCGCGACCGCGCCCAGCGAGATACACCGCTCAGTCGGCGGCAGCCGATTCGTCCTCGCCGACCGGTTCGATCCCCAGCAGTTCGGCCAGGCGTTCCGGATGCACCTTCCAGCATTGCGCGATGACCGGTGTCCGCAGGCAGAAGGAGACCTCCTCCTCGTTGTGGACCGCCCAGCCAAGGCTGCAACGGGGGGCGCGCAGGCCACCCGAGGATGGCAGCGCCACCTTGGTGCGCGTCAGCATCGGGCACCCGAGTTCGACCGTATCCTC
>JBQCJS010000513.1:0-4696 GCA_051952485.1 Thermomicrobiales bacterium
AATGAGATCCGGCTTGAGTTCGACGATCTTCTCGACATCCAGTTCGCTCCAGCCACCCACATACGGGACGGCTGGGTCCACCTGGTCGTGGAGATAGGCCGCCACGGTCTCGCCGTTGGAGCTGGCCGTCACCGCGATCGGCTGGATGCCGAGGGCGGCCACGGCATCGATCGCGCCATCGGTGATGGCCGCGATGCGCGTCGGGTTGGCCGGCACCGTGACATCGCCGAAGGCGGTCGGCACCACGCCCGGCGTGAGTTCAATGGCCGCGAAGATGTCGCCGCCGGCGACGGGCGATGCCGCTGGTGTGGCGTCCTGGGCGGAGGCGTGGCCGCGCCCGGCGAGCGTGAGGCCAGCCGCTCCGGCGGCGGCAAGCGAGACGGCGCGACGACGGGACAGACGGGTGACGTTCACGAGTGGTTCCTCCCCGGGTGGCGGTCAGGTCCTGGCAGGGCTGCCCATACAGCCCCATCGATGAATCCTGACCAAACATATCGGATTATTCTGCTGCGCGCCAGCGAATCCGGAATGCCTGTCCACATGTCCACCCCGGACACGGCGAGGCCGCCGTCCCATAGTCGGGACGGCGGCCTCGGTTCCGGCTGGCCGGGGAATCGGTTCGGTGTCCGTTACTCGGTCAGCCACACCCACGGCACGGACCAGAATGCGCCGTAGGCGTTCGGGAAGTAGTTGTTCACGCGCGGGCCGTTGGCGGTGATCGAGCGGCCGAAGGTCATCACGCCCATCGCCGCATCGTCGTTGACGATGTTCGTCTGCTCGATGAGGTATTCGATGCGCTTGGCCTTGTCGAGCTCGCCCACCTGGAGCTTGGTGAGCTCGTCGTACTTCTCGTTCTTCCAGTCGACGAGGTTGAAACCGGCCGGCACCACGGCGTCGGAGCCGAACATGATGCTCTGGTCCGGATCGACGCCCCACGAGAAGCCGAGGATGGACATCTCGTACTTGAGCGACATGATCGAATCGAGCAGGGTCGGGAACGGCGTGGAGGTCGGGAACATCTCGATCCCGATCTCCTTCCAGGCCTGCTGCATGTAGGGCAGCAGCTGGGTGTAGATGGCCACCCCTTCGGAGTAGAGGCACTCGAAGGAGAGCTTGGTGCCGTCCTTGTCGACGATGCCATCGCCGTCGGTATCGGTCCAGCCGGCATCGGCGAGCAGCTGCTTCGCCTTGTCCACGTCCAGGCGGTAGATTGTGTTGACCTTGTCCGGCGCGTAGGCGGGCGAGGGGACGGGCTGCGTGCCATCGGCGATCGTGCCGAAGCCGAGCAGGACGTTCTGCACCACCAGCTCGCGGTCGAGGCCGTACATCAGGGCCTGGCGCACGCGGACATCCTCGAAGAGCGTGGTCTTGGAGGTGTCCTGGTTGGCGGCGTAGAACATGAAGCTGAAGGTGTCGTAGACGGTCTGGGTGATGTCCGGATTGCTGGTGTCGAGTCCGGCGGCCTGCGGCGGCTCGAGGCCGAAGATATCGGTCTCGCCGGTCTTCAGCGACTGGAGGGCGGCGGCCGGATCGACGATCACGCGGTAGACGAACTCGTCGATGTAGACCGGCTGGTGTTCCTTGTCCCAGTAGTCCGGGTTCTTCGTCACGGTGACGTGATCGTTCTGCACCCACTCGGTGAACTTGAACGGTCCGGTGCCGACGACGCGGGAGATATCGGAGCCGGTGGACCCGCCATCGGAAGCCATGTCCTCCGGCTTGACGCTCTCCCAGATATGCTTCGGGAGGATGGAGAACTGGCCGAAGGTCTTGTCGATGAAGGGCGCGACCGGGGTGAAGGAGACGACCTCCACCGTGTGGTCGTCGATCTTCTGGTAGGACTTGACCACGCTGGCCACATCGCCGGTGCGGGGGCTGAGGCTCTTCGGGTCGAGCACGCGATCGAGCGTGAAGACGACATCGTCCGCCGTGAAGGCCGTGCCGTCGTGCCAGGTCACGTTCGGATTCAGGTGGAAGGTGTAGGTGCAGCCGTCGGCCGCGATCTCCCAGGAGTCGGCGATCCCAGGTCCCCACGATCCATCGACCGGACTGGTGGTGACCAGGCTGTCGTTGATCAGGGTGATGATGAGGTTCGAATAGACATCGGAGGTGATCAGCGTATTCAGCGTGCTGATATCGGAGGTTTCCGTGTAGATCAGGTTACCGCCGGTCTTCGCCGCATCGCTGAAGGTGAACTTCTCCTTGATCGCCGCCATGAAGGCTTCGCGATCGGGAGAGAGGGTGCCGACCGGGCCGGTGTAGGCCACCGGGCTGGCCGCGGGGCTCGCGCCGGGGCTTGCTTCCGGGGTCGACTGGGCCGCGACTTCCGCCAGCAACGTGGCCGCGGCCGCACTGGAGACACCGAGCGCCATCGCGCCCTGCAGGAACTTCCGGCGGCCGATCTTGCCACTCAGGGCCTCATCGACCAGATCTGCCATTCGTGTCCGACGCATGTTCAGCCCTCTCGTTTCGTTCCGAAACCTGACATACGATCACGCGATTCAGTTGTGCAGTGATATGCTCCCGCGATTCCGACGGCGGTCGAACGCCGGCAGGCCCTCCTTGACGAGACCCGGATTGACCGGGTTGCACAAAGCCTCCTTGGTGACTCTCGCAGGATACGAATGGAAATGCGACCCCGTCAAGCCGACGCCCCCGAGGTCGGGTGGCCGGTTCGGGCACTCTGCACAAACGATGGATGAGAAAAGAGGAAAGACGAGGGAGCAGCGAGCAGGGCGGGATCGATGGTCTACGGCATCGTCCTGCGATCAACCGACATCGCGCGTTCCTCGGTCGTCACTCCTCGTCGCGCGTGGATTCCTGCAGGGCGTAAAGGGCGTTCAGGTCGAGGGGATGCGTGTACATGATGGTGTTGCCCTCGGCATCGGTCGGCCACTGGTCGCGCGGGCGGTCCCAGTAGAGTTCCACGCCGTTGCCGTCCGGGTCGTTGAGGTAGATGGCCTCGCTCACGCCGTGGTCCGCCGCGCCGGAGAGGGGCACGCCCGCCTGCACGAGGCGGCGCAGCGCCTGGCCGAGTTCCTCCCGCTGCCGATAGAGGATGGCGATGTGATAGAGGCCAGTGGTGCCGGGAGGGGGCGGGGTGCCGCCCTTGCTCTCCCAGGTATTGAGGCCGATGTGATGGTGGTAGCCGCCGGCCGAGATGAAGGCCGCCTGCGTGCCGAAGCGCGTCACCAGCTCGAAGCCGAGCACGCCCTGGTAGAAGGCGTGGGCGCGGTCGAGATCGGCGACCTTCAGGTGGACGTGACCGATGCTGGCCGTGGCCGGGATGACGAAGGGCTGTTCCGTCGTTGGGGATGCGCTGTCCGAGGTGGGGGTGGTCGTCGTGGTCATGGCTGATTGCTCCAGGGGATGGGCTGTGGGATGCTGCGGCCTGAATATGGCTTGCACCGGTACTTACGAATCGTAACCGAGTTCGGATTGCCCATCAATCCTGTCCTCTTGCCCCATCCCCGAAAGGAGCCACCGTGGATCGCCCGCTGCCCGAATCCGCTGCTGCCCGACCCCGCCTGCGCGATCTCGGCATCACGATCGGCACACTGCCGACGGGGCCGCTGAACGCGATCACCGATGTGCCGGGGGTGCGCGTCGGTCACACGACGTTGACGGGCGAGCGGCAGGATGTGAATACCGGTGTCACCGCCATTCATCCGCACGAGGCGTCGGCGTTCCACCAGCTCTGCCCGGCGGCGATCGTCGTCCTGAACGGCGCGGGGGAGATGACGGGGCGTTCCCAGATCGACGAGTACGGGCTGCTGGAATCGCCGATCCTGATCACGAACACGCTCTCGGTCGGGGCGGTGCACCAGGCGACGGTGGACTGGATCTACGCCTCGGAACCGGAACTGGGGAGCGGCCACTTCGCGATCCCGGTGGTGGCGGAGACCTTCGACGGCTTCCTGAACGACACCGCCGGCCAGCATGTGAAGGCGGATCATGTCGTCGCCGCGCTCACATCGGCGACGGGCGGTCCCGTCGCGGAGGGGAATGTCGGCGGCGGCACCGGGATGCTGACGTGCCACTTCAAGGGCGGGATCGGCACGGCTTCCAGGGTAGTGACCCTGCCGTTCCTTGAACGACGCTACACGGTAGGCGTGCTGGTGCAATCCAACTTCGGCACGCGCGACGACCTGCTGATCGATGGGGTGCCGGTGGGGCGGGAGATCCCGGACTTCGCGCTCGAACGGGGCGCGGAGAAGCAGAAGGACGGCTCGATCATCATCGTCGTCGCGACCGATGCGCCGCTGAGCGACCGCCAGCTGCGGCGGCTGGCGAACCGGGCGATGCTGGGTCTTTCCCGCGCGGGCGGCATCGGGCGGCATTCGTCGGGGGACATCATCATCGTCTTCTCGAACGCGCCGGAGAACCGCACCCCCCGGCTGGTGGATCGCCGCGCGCCGGCCGCCGATGAAGTCCTGCTCACGCGGACGCAGCTCAACGATGTGGCGATCGATCCGTTCTTCCAGGCGACGGTCGAGGCGACGAGCGAGGCGATCGCGAACGAATTGGTCGCGGCGGAGACGATGGTGGGCAAGGACGGCAACACGGCGTACGCCCTCCCGCACGACCGCCTGGTGGAGGTGATGCGCCGGTACGGGAGAGGAGCGATGACCGAGCAGTGAGACGAGAGGAGTGAGAAAAGAGGAAAGAGACGTGAGGGGGACGAAGAACGCGAGGG
>JBQCJS010000514.1:0-4294 GCA_051952485.1 Thermomicrobiales bacterium
CGCCGCCAACCAGTCCTTCGCCACCGCCGATGCCGCGGAGGCCCTCCTGCCCGTTCGTGATATCGGCGCCCACAAGTGGGGGGTCGGCGGCCTGATCGTGGTCGCGGGCTCCCCCGCCTATCCGGGAGCCGCGATCCTCACCACCCGCGCGGCCGGTCGCGCCGGGGCGGGCATCGTCCTCCTCGCCACCGGACGCGGCGTGATCGGCGCCACGGCGTCTGCCGTCCCGGAGGTCGCCCATATCCCGCTGCCGGAGACGGACGCCCCCGGCGCCGCCCGGCGCGCGATGGAACACATCGAGGAACACCTGGAGAAGGCCAAAGCAGTCCTCGTCGGGCCTGGCCTCGGGCGCGATGACGCCGCCAGCGAGCTGCTGAGCGTCCTCTTCGCCCTGGGCAACAAGCGCGAGGTCGAGCGCCGCCGGCACAACATCGGATTCGCGGCGGCCCGCCCTGCCGACGCAGCGGAGCCGGAAGTCACACCGTCGACCTCCGCGCTCTTCCAGCGCGACGATCTCACGGTCGTGGTCGATGCCGATGCCCTGAACTGGCTCTCCGGACAGCCGGAATGGTGGAACTCCTTGCCGGAAGGGCGTCTCGTGCTGACCCCGCACGTGGGCGAGTTCGCGAAGCTGACCGGCAAGTCGACGGACGAGGTCATCGCCGATCCGCTGGGCGAGCTCGAAACCGCCGCGAAGACCTGGAAGCAGACTGTCGTCCTGAAGTACGGCTATACCGCCGCGTCCGATGGCGTCACCACGGTCGTCGCGGAGGACGCACCACTCTCGCTCGCCACCGCCGGCAGCGGCGACGTGCTGTCCGGGACGATCGCCGCCCTTGTCGCACAGGGGCTGAGCGGCCTCGACGCCGCCACGGTCGCGTTGCACGTCGGGCCTGCCGCCGCCCGCGCCGTGGAGGCGCGCCTCGGCACGCTCGGTCTCATCGCGACCGACCTTCCGGACGCCATCGCCGAGCAGATGGCGAGCCTCGCCCGGTCCTGACCGTTGTTCATCACCAGCCCGCCCGTACAAGGAGCCAACGTGACCGACATCGACCTTCCCGCCGAGGACGCCACCCCGACCGACCCGACGGTCGATCAGATCATGAGTCATCGCACCAACATCCCCATCGTGGGACCGGATGACGCCATCGCGGTGGTCGCCAGGACCCTGGCCGACAATCGCATCACCGGCGTGCCGGTGATCGAGGACGGCAAGATCATCGGCATCATCACGGAAACGGACCTCATCGCCCGCGAGGCGGATGTCGACGTGCCAACGCCGGTCCCGTTCCTCGATGCGATCTTCATGGCCGATGCCGGCCCCGAGTTCGGCGAGGAGCTGCGCAAGGTGCTGGCGGTGAATGCGCGCCAGATCATGACCGCGCCCGTCTTCAACATCAAGAACTACGCGACCCTCAACCAGGCCGCGACGCTGATGATCGACGAGGGCATCAGCACGATCCCGGTCGTGAACGACGATCTGGAACTGGTCGGCATCGTGACCCGAAGCGACATCGTGGGCGTGATCGCCCGCCTCGAGAACGAGGGCCAGGCCGAGCATGACTGACACGGCGACGCTTCCGCTTCCCTTCGCGCCCGCCATCACCGCCGAGCACTGGGCGGGCAGGCCGAGCATCGCCGTCATCGACCTCGACGCCCACGCCTCGAACCTGCGCCTCGTCCGAAGCCTGATCGGCCCGAACGTGAAGCTCATGGCGGTGGTGAAGGCGAACGCCTACGGCCACGGCGCCGAGATCCTGGGCGAGAACGCGATCGCCGCTGGCGCGGATGAGCTCGCTGTCGCCACCGTCGATGAGGGCGCGCAACTCCGGGCTGCCGGGATCGAAACGCCGATCCTGGTCCTTGGCCCGATCGGAGCGGGGGAGCGAACGCGGGCGATCGGCCAGAACATGGCGGTCGTGGTGAGTGATATCGGGTTCGCCCACGCCCTCGCCGCCGACGCGAAGCTGATGCTGGCGAAGGAACCGGTCTCCGTTCACCTGAAGATCGACACCGGCATGAACCGGTTCGGCACATCGCCGGAGCTGGCGGTGGCGACCGCGCAGGCGATCCTCTCGCATCCGGAACTGCGGCTGGACGGCATCATGACGCACATGGCCGCCGCCGACGATCCGGACCCGCATTTCGAGCGGGACCAGATCGCCGTCTTCGAACGCGTGCTGGCCGACCTCGCGGACGCGGGAATCGAGATGCCCACGCTGCACGTCGCGAACTCGGCGACCACGCTCCGCTTCCCGGACGACCACCGCAGCCGGGTGCGGGTGGGGATTGCCCAGTACGGCCTGCAACCGGACCCCGCGATGGAGCTGCCCGGCCCCTTCAAGCGGATCATGACCATCCACAGCCGGATCGCCCGCATCCACGAGATCCACCCGGGCGACGGGGTCTCCTACGGCTTCCGCTACCGCACGGATCACGATGAGCTCACCGCCCTCGTGCCGCTCGGGTACGCGGACGGACTGCGCCGGAACCTCTCGCCGCTGATGTGGATGGCCGTGGGCGGGATGCGCGCGCCGGTCGCCGGGCGGATCTGCATGGACCAGACCGTCGTGCGCCTGCCGGAGGGCGTCGACGCGAAGCCCGGAGACGTGGTCACGGTGATCGGCAACGGGAGCGAGGCGACCGCGCCCGCCCCGACGTTCGACGACCTCGCGGCGCTCTCGGAGACGATCTCCTACGAACTGACGTGCGGAATCGCCCCGCGCCTGCCGAAGATCTACATCCGCGGCGGCGAAGTCGTCGCTATCTCCGACCTCGCCGGAACGCGCAAGTTCACATAACGTTCATGCGCAACGAGTGGACGTCCAGCGCATGAAGGGTAGGGCAACGCCCCGGAGCAGACCGGTTCGGTCATCATCCGGGGCGTTGTCGTGCGCGACGCCCATGCCCCAACAGCGCGTACGTACGCAGGGTTCTCAGTAACAGCCGTAGACGCGGCCCTTGTGGCCGCCTGGGATTGCATGGAGCGTCTCGCGCCGTCGTGACACGTCGCATTGGATGTCCGGCGGCCACAAGGGCCGCATCTACGCGGATGCCAGGAGCGTTTCGGGTAGGGAGTCCCAGAAACGTTCAAGCGAGGATGCCAGGAACGTTCAGATGGGAGTCCCAGGAACGTTCAAGCGTGGATGCCAGGAACGTTCAGGCGAGGCTGCGCCCCGTCAACCGGGGCAGCGCGGGTTTCGCGACGAAGTCATCATTGGACTGGCACTCCGGCTGGGGCAGGCGATCCAGTCAGCCATGCGTCGAATTCCGGGCAGCAAAACGGCTGGTCGGTGTGCCGCCAGCCGCTTTGCTCCATCCGATTGTCCAGCCCGTCCACGATCCGGCAGGCGGCCCGTTTCCCTTGCCGCCGCCCGCAACCGTTTGGGGAAATCCCCCGTGAAGACGGCTACTCGGCGAATTCCGCCGCCACCCGCTTCAGGTTCTCGATGTCACGGCGCACGACGAAGGTGCGGCCGCTCATGTCGTCACGAACGTAGTTCAGCGTCCGGTCATCCATCCAGCGATAGATCGTCGGTCGGGTCACCCCGAGCTGCTGGGCGGCATTGCCGATGCTCACCAGCTCGTTCGCCTCATACGCGCGGTACTTCGCCAGCGCCAGCATCCGTCCCAGGTCGGTATCCCAGAACGAGCGCGGCACCGAATAGTCATCGGCCGCTGCCGGCCAGAAGAGCAACTGGAGCACTGAATCGATCGCTTCCAGCACGCGATCCTTGGACTCGCGCACCTGGCCCCTGGCCAATCGTGCGAGGCGAAGGAGATCCTGGCCCAACGGCCCATTGCGAAGCTGATCGAGCGTCAACGGTTGGAATGCCTCCGGCGCGAGCTGGGACACCATCCGGTGATGCTGGCTATAGACCAGCTGCAATGCGTTGTCCATGACCTCCTGGTAGTCTCGGGGCTCAGACTCCACGACGACTCCTTTCCGGTCCCGATGCGGACCCTGCGCCGTGCAGGGGCCGGGCAAACGACATTCGTGTCATCCGTGTGCGGTCACTGTGTACGCACCAGACTGTACGGTCGGATTGTACGCTCGCACCGGACGGGTGTCAACGACGACCGTACACACCTGACGCCGGGTTTTCCGCATGATGGCAAGGATTTTCATGGAGTCGTCCGGACTTCGTGCCCCGCCGTCACCGTTCTGTACGTACGGCGATGGTGTCCGGTTTCCCCCGAGCTGCCCTGAAGCGAAAAAACCGAAGGCGGCTCCCATGCTCGGGAGCCGCCTTCGCCAACCGGGCATCGGCCCGGCATTTCATCAACCCTGGAG
>JBQCJS010000515.1:0-3855 GCA_051952485.1 Thermomicrobiales bacterium
CCCCCACAAACATGCACAGGACAAGTTAGCCCAGACAGTCCACTGAGCGATACCCTTCCCGGGTCGCTTGCGTTGACCATCCCATAGGACCGATGCACGAACGGACCTGGCGACGATGGTCGCGGTCCTCTTCGCCTTCCGCGCGATGCGGACAGCGCGGGTCTCTTGATCGCCGGACTCGGTGTCGGCCTGGAAGAGTGGATTCTGCGACAGGGTGCCGCGTCGCGCATCAGCACGTCGTGGCATTCCCCCAATCCCGCCCCTGTACCGGCGCTGCTGGCGCGATCGTGGTCGTGTGGACGGCCATCACGAACCAGGAAGCGTACCCGACGCCAGGGGGACGGATTGCCACGTCTCGTCGATCGCGACGAAGATGAAGCGGCCTTCCGTCACGCGCTCCACCTCACGCCCTTCCTTCCGTTCGACCATCACGTCGATCTCGATCGTCACGCTGCTGCGCCCGACCCGGGCGGTGGTCGCGTAGACCAGCACGCAGTCGCCGACGAAGACCGGCTTGTGGAAGACGAGATTCTCCACGGCGACGGTCACGACGCGGTGGTGGGTGTGCTTGCGCGCCTGGATCCAGGCCCCGAGGTCCATCTGGCTCATCACCCACCCACCGAACATATCCCCATCAGGATTGGTGTCCGCCGGCATGGCGACGACGCGGATGACCAGATCGCGGGAATCGGACATGACTCCTCCTCGAAGGCGGGGTGCGGGTGCCACGGCTGCGGCACGACAACGGGGCTCACTGTCGCACGAATGCGCCGGGTTCGCACCGTCCAACTGCCCCTCCCGGACATCCGGGCTCCTGCTCGATGCGCGTTCCCAATCGCGCCGGGTCCGTGTACCATCACCAGATCGGGCAGGGAGGTCGCACCGTATCGGGGTGCGGCCGATCCACCAGCCTGCGAGCGCGTCTCCGGCCTCCATCCGGACACTGCCGGTGGTCGCTCGCGAGGAATCGGGCGCTTTCCGGTTACAGAGACAGGAACCACCACGAATGGCGACCATGATGCAGGTGCCGCCGCGCGGCGATGACGAGGGGATCGGGCTGAGCGCGGAGCAGCTCGCCACGCTGCAGGAGATCGAGCAGCGCGTGCTGTGGCTCTCCACGATGATCGTCCACCACGCCAACAACGTGCGCACCAACCCGGACAAGCCGACCAAGGTGGGCGGGCACCAGGCGTCGTCCGCGTCGGTGGCGACGATCCTGACGGCGCTCTACTTCCAGTTCCTGAAGGGCGGCGATCGCGTCTCGGTGAAGCCACATGCCTCGCCGGTCTTCCACGCGATCCAGTACCTGCTGGGGAATCTCGACCGCCGCTACCTGACAACCCTGAGCGAATACGGCGGGCTCCAGTCCTACCCGTCGCAGACCAAGGACCCGGACCCGGTCGATTTCTCCACCGGCTCGGTGGGGGTCGGCGCGGTGGCGCCGCTCTTCGCCTCGCTCGCGGCGGCATACTCCGATTTGCACTTCGGTTCCGTCACCAGCATCCGCTTCATCACGTTGCTTGGTGACGCCGAACTGGACGAGGGCAACATCTGGGAAGCCGTGATCGACGACACGCTGACCCGGCTCGGCAATGTGATCTGGATCGTGGACCTCAACCGCCAGAGCCTCGACCGCGTGATCCCCGGCATCAAGGCGCTGAAGCTGAAGCGCCTCTTCGCCAGCGCCGGGTGGGACGTGCTGGAGGCGAAGTACGGTACCTCGCTGGAAGCCGTGATGAACGCGCCGGGGGGCGATGCCGTCCGCCAGCGCATCGATACAATGCCGAACGAGGAGTACCAGGCGCTGATCCGGATTGCCGACGGTGCGGAAGTGCGCCGTCGCATGGCCGATGTCGCCGACCGCCAGCTGCACGATGACATTTTGGCGGCGCTGAAGGAGATCCCGAACGAGCAGCTGCCGGCGATCGTCGCCAATCTCGGCGGCCACGACCTGCCGAAGCTGCTCCAGGTGCTCCAGCAGGCGGACGCGGTACCGGATCGCCCGGTGGTGATCTTCGCCTACACCGTGAAGGGCTACGGCCTGCCGATCGCCGGCGACCCGATGAATCACTCCCAGCTCCTCACGGCCGCGCAGATCGACGAGGTGCGCGCGACGATGGGCATCGGGGAGGATGCGGTCTGGGACGCGTTCCCGGCCGGTTCCGCCGCCGGGGAGTGGTGCGCGGCGGCGGCGAAGCGGCTCGAGCACAAGGCGCTCGGGATCGACCTCGACGCCGGGAATGTACCGGCCGACCTCGCCACCCGCCACCCGAACGCGACCTCCACGCAGGAGGCGTTCGGGCGGACCCTGCTCCGGCTCGGTGAGATCCCCCAGATCGGGGAGCGCCTGGTGACGCTCTCGCCGGATGTCGCGACCTCCACCCACCTCGCGGGCTGGATCAACAAGGCCGGCGTCTTCGACCACGAGGCCGCCAAGGACTACGACACCGGCGAGCCGCGCATGTTGCGCTGGCAGCCCTCGCCGTCCGGGCAGCACATCGAACTCGGCATCTCCGAGATGAACCTCTTCTCGGCGCTCGGGCAGTTCGGGCAGTCGGCGGAGATCAACGGGCAGCCGCTGATCCCGATCGGCACCGTATACGACCCCTTCATCTGCCGCGGCCTCGATGCCTTCATCTACGGCCTCTACATCGACGCCAAGATGATCGTCGCGGGCACCCCGGCGGGCGCATCGCTCAGCCCGGAGGGCGGCGCCCACCAGAGCGCGGTCACGGTCTCGCTGGGGATCGAGCTGCCGAACCTGATCAGCTACGAACCCGCCTTTGCCCGGGAGGTGGACTGGATGCTGCTGGAAGCGGTGCGCCAGTGCTGCGACCGCGAGCATGGCAAGTCGACCTACCTGCGGCTCTCCACCAAGCCGATCGACCAGAAACTGCTGGAGGAGCCGCTGGCGCGCCTCGGCGAGGCGGAACTGCGGCGGCAGGCGCTGGCGGGCGGCTATCGGCTGATCGACGCCCGCGCGGCGGACCCGTCCATTCCGGCGGACGCGGTGGTGCAGATCGCGGTCGGCGGCATCATGGTCCCGGAGGCGGTGGAAGCGGCGAAGCGGCTGGCAGCAGAGGGCGTCGCGGCCAACGTGCTGGTCATCACCAGCCCGGAACGCCTCTACGCGCAGATCCGTGCGGCCCGCAAGGCGCAGATGGCGGACGCATCCGCCCCGCTCGACCTCGGGCAGCTCGAAGTCCTGATTCCGCAGGCGGAGCGGACGGCGCCGATCGTGACGATCCAGGATGGCGCGTCGCATTCGCTCGCGTTCCTCGGCGGGGCGTTCGGTGCGCCCGTGGTGCCGCTCGGGGTGGACGAGTTCGGCCAGTCGGCGGCCCGGCAGGATCTCTACCGCAAGCTGGGTATCGACGCGGAATCGATCTTCAGCGCCGGCCTGCTGGCCCTCGACCTCCCTGCCGAGATCGCCGGGTAGGCCATTCGCGCAACCGATTGCCAGGAACGGGCCGGGGGTGGCAAACGCTGCTTCCCGGCCCTTCTCTGGCGCAATCCGGTTCGGTGGCCGGAGCCATGCACGAGCGATCAGCGCCCTGCACGCCAATGTGTTGCGTTTGCGGCGGTCGTTCCGGATGAGGCTGACGGCGACGAGAGGTGACGGTCAACCGGCCTGGGGACCGGCGGCGCGGTGAGCGGTGTGGGAGAGCACGTTTACGGTGCCTTTATGGGGTGATTGATAGGCTGCATCCGAGAGGCAGGGCAGTTCACGCCCCGCCGGACCGATCGCCGTCATCACCAGGGAGCCTCCCATGATCGCCGTCGTTGCCGAACGTCCCCTGCCCCGGGTCGCCATTGCGGTCCTGCTCATCGCCGGTCTGGTCGCGGCCGCGATCG
>JBQCJS010000516.1:0-4337 GCA_051952485.1 Thermomicrobiales bacterium
GGGTTTGGTGGGGGGGTGGTTTTACAACTTATATATTTTTTTGTTTGTTTTGGCCCCTTTTTTTTTTTTTTTGGGGGTTCTCTTTGTTTTTGTCCGGGGGGGCCCCCCCGGGTCCGGAGCGGTCCAGGAGCGATGGTGTCGAAGGGCCTAGATATCGACTCCCTCGGCCTGCAGACGCTCGCGCACCTGCAAGGGTGTCAGCGATGTGATGGGGGTGCCGATGATCTGTTCCACCTTCATCTTGTCCAGGCCCAGCGGCCGGGCGACCCGCCAGAACGCCGTCCACGAGTAGTTCTCCAGGGGCGGCTCGTCGGGCTCGGTGGTCACGTCGTCCAGATGGCGTGAAGGGGAGGACGGAGACGCGGTGGTTGCATCGATCTCCTCCGGCGCATCCGATTCGATGGGGGTGCGGTCCGCCTGCGGCGCGGTGCCGTGACGGCGGAGGTTCGCGCGGCGCACCGCATCGACCACGGCCGGTGGCGGTGGCGTGGTCCCGGCCGGCCGGGACGGGGGTGATTCCGGGTAGTCGGGTTCGGGCCGGGGAGTGGCGCGGCCTCGTGGTGGGGGCGGGCTGAAGCGGGATGGCGGCAGGTCCCGTTCCGGTTCCGGTTCCGGCGCGTGTGGGCTGGACGTGGCGGTGGGCGGATCGAATGCCGGTTCTTCCTCGTCCTCCCAGGTGTCGTCGTCGAGGTCCGGGAGGATGGTGGCATCGCTGCTGTCGTCGCGCCCGACGGCCTCCGGAGCCGCGGCCAGGCTCTCGTCGCCCTTGCGCGAGATGTCCACAAGGACCGCTTCGCCCAGGGCATCGAGCGCCCGCCCGAGCGCGCGGTGCTCCGTCCGCTCGATGCTGGCGACCCCGCCCCCGGCGGTCGCGTAGGCCGAGGCCGATGCGCCGGTGGAGAGGGTCACCTCGGCGCGGAGGACCACCTGGTCGTCCTCCACCCGTTCCAGGTGGGTGCGCACGATGGCGTCGGGATGCGCGCGGCGCAGGACGAGCAGGCGGAGGAGGACGATCTCCTCCACCGAGCCATCCTCGGCGGTCGCGGCGGCGACCAGGGCCGTGGCGGGATCGAACTCCGGCTGTGCCTCGGATGGCGTGGAGAGCGAGAGCACGCCCAGGCCCTCGGTGCGGGCCAACGGGATGTCCTCCGGCTGATGGGGCGGGTGGGCGGTGGTGGTAGCGGTGGGGGCGTCGGTCACGTCCGGTCTCCATGCGATCGGGGAAAGGAGTCGGGATGCCTGGCTGGCGTGTCTGGGGTCCAGTATAGGGCGTGCGAATTCATCGGGGATTCGCCACAGAATCGCAACAGATCGCTCAGGCTGCGTTCAGGGTCCGCCCCTACCATTGGGGACATGGAACGGTGAGCGGGTGCTCCATCCCACCCCAATCCCCCCAAATCCGCTCATCGCCTTCCATCTCTCTCCCCACCCCCCGCAAAGGGCGACGCCAACCAGGCGCCGCCCTTTGTCTTTCCCTTCGATGCGGTGCAGGGCGGCCTCAATCGAGGGTGACGAGCTGCCCGGTTTCCGCCGATGCCTTCGCCGCCACCGCCACCTGCAGCGCCGTGAAGGCATCCGCCGGGGTGCCCTGCTCCGGCTGCCGGCCCTCCCGCACGCAGGCGATGAAGGCCGCGATCTCGTTCTCGTAGGCGTCGGTCTGCTCGACCTCAACCCGCTCCGGATCGCCCTCGTTGCGGTAGACCGTGAGCGCATTCGTCCCGCCCGCGACCTCCACCGAGCGGCCGCCGGCCTGGAAGTGGTATTCCACCGCGCCGGATTCGCAGAGAATCTCGAAGCGGGAGGAGAAGGGGTAGGAATCCGGCATCACCATGCCGCCATCGGTGGCGGCTGTCGCGGCGTCGTACCCGATCAGGACCTGGCTCTGGTCGAACCCGCCCGAGCGCGGGTTGCGGATGCCGTGCGCCATCACCGTGCGCGGCTGCCCCAGCACCCAGTTCAGGGCATCGAAGTCGTGGATCATCTGGTCGACGATCGCGCCGCCGGTGATGTCGCTCTGGGCGAAGAGGGCGGACCAGGCAGGGTAGGCTTGCCGCCTGCTCGCGAAGCCGGAGATCGGCGCGCCGAGTTCCCCACTGGCGACGATCTCCTGCGCCTTCCGGTATTCCGGCCAGAAGCGCAGGACGTGGGCGATCATCACCACCTGCCCCTGCGCGGCGGCCTGCGTGGCGGCCTCGACGACGGCGCGGCCATCCTCCAGCGTGAGGGCGAGCGGCTTCTCCAGCAGGACATGCTTGCCCGCCGCCAGCGCCGCCTCCAGCAGCGGGCGGTGCTCCGGCGTCGGCAGGCAGATGTCCACGGCGTCGATCGCCGGATCGGCGAGGATGCCCTCCAGGTCGCTCGTCCAGCGGGACCCCAGGTCGGCGGCGAGCGGTGCCGCCCGGTTGCCGGAATGGGCGTAGATGGCGGCGACGGAGACATCATCGAGCTTCGCGTAGGCGCGGGCGTGGGTGCTGCCCATGAAGCCGGCGCCGAGTACGGCCACGTTCGTCATGCTGCGATCGGTCCTTGCGCTGGTGAGTCCGGCATCCCGGACGCGAACGACGGTCTGCGGGAATCCTACTCGGAGGCGCCGTCCGGCTCCGGCACGAACGGCCGGAGGAACGCCCACGAGGTCGCGAGGGCCTGCCGCACCGCGTCGAGGCTGGGCCAGGGTTCGCCCTGGAACTCGAGTTCGACCGAGACGGGGCCATCGAAGCCGACCGCGTCCAGCGCGGCGAAGACCGGGATGAAATCGACCTCGCCGGTGCCGATGGCCGGGAAGTTCCAGACGCCGGGGCCGCCGACCTGGTCCTTGACGTGGACGTGGTTGATGCGTGGCGCAGCGGCGGCGATGTCCGTCTCGGGGCGGGTGTGGCCGTAGAAGATGACATTCGCGGTGTCGTAGTTGATGCCGACGTTCGGGCGGTCGATCTCGTCGACGAGGATGCGGGAGAGGGCGCCGGTGGCGGAGACGCCGCCGTGGGTCTCCAGGCAGATGACGAGGCCCATCGCGGCGGCCTCATCGGCGAGCGGCCGGATCTGCTGGAGGAAGGCGGCGCGCTGCTCCTCGATGGTGCCTTCGGAAGAGGCGTCGTGGCCGCCGGTGCTGGTGGTGACGTAGCGGATGCCGAGAGCCTGGGCGATGCGGAGGGCTTTGCGGAAGTCGTCGGCGCCGGTCTCGCTGGCGAGGTCGGAGTGCCCGCTGAGGCTGATCGCGGTGAGGCCGCGGTCGTCCAGCATGGTCCGGATGCGGGCGAGGTCGGCGTCGGTCGCGTTGCGGGGGACGTGCTCGGTCCACCCGGGGACGGAGGAGAGCTCGACGCTGGTGAACCCGGCGGCGGCAATGCCATCCAGGGCCTCGTCGAGCGAGTACGAGTGGTAGGTGTTGGTGGAGACGGCGAGGCGATCGGCCACGGCGAGGGGTCCTTTCCGGCAAGGGCGAGTGCGTTCGATTGCCGACACTGTACCGCAGGATGCGCGGAATGCCGCGCGGGATGGGACGGCGAACGGACGCGGGGATGGAGGGAGCCGGATGGGCGGCCGAACCTTCAGGAAACACTCAGGATCGGTTCACGGTGACTTCACAATGCGGCCCTATCATGATGCATGTGAAGAGCGACGGGAGTTGACCCACACGACTTCCCGAGACCATCGGTCTTCCACTCTCCTCCCCCACCCCAGCAACGCCGGTCCACCCCACAGGACCGGCGTTCGCTATTGCGCCTTGTCCACTTCAGCCCCGTGCCGTAAGGTCCATGGTGACGACGCTATCGGTTTCCACCCCACGGACACTCCCATGACCGATTCCTGCTGCTCCCCATCCCGTTCGTCGGGCGCAAGGTCCGAGGAAACCCCCACGCCGGCCCTCCCGATCTCCCGGGCCGCCGCGCCACCCGCGATCCCCCTCGTCGCGCTTCCCGGCGGCCCCTTCCTGATGGGCAACCCGCGCACGGATGGCTATGCCGCCGATGGCGAGGGGCCGGTCCATGAGGTCGCGCTCGATCCCTTTGCCATCGCGGCCACCACCGTCACCGTCCGCCAGTTCGCGGCGTTCGTGGACGCTACCGGCCACCGCACGATCGCCGAACGCGAGGGCTGGTCGTTCGTCTTCGCCGGCTTGCTCCCGGACACCTTCCCGCCCACCCGGGGCGTCGCCGCCGCGCCGTGGTGGCGGCAGGTCTTCGGCGCCGACTGGCGGCATCCGGAGGGACCGCACTCCGATTCCGGGCGGCGGCTCGATCATCCGGTGGTGCATGTCTCCTGGGACGATGCCGAGGCGTTCTGCGCGTGGGCGGGGGGCGGGACGCGCCTGCCGACCGAGGCGGAATGGGAGTTCG
>JBQCJS010000517.1:0-7772 GCA_051952485.1 Thermomicrobiales bacterium
CGCCCTCGCCGGCCGGCATGCTGCCGTAGCGCACCATGCCACCGAGGTACTCGGTGCCGAAGACCTCCTTGTAGCGGGTGAACGCTGCCTCGGTCTCATTGGTGAACGTGAGATAGGTGCTGACGGATGCCATGATCATGCTCCCTGGATGGTGACGTGTCTCGCTGGCCTGTCGTATTGAGGCGCGGTGGGATACCGGCCCGCTCATCCTAGCGGGGTGGTCCGGCGCCCCGCTTCTTCCCGCTTGCGATGTCCCGCGAATGGGGTCACGCCATCCCGCCGAACGACGTGAGTTCCCGGATGAGGATCGCCTGGAAGCGCTCGACCACAGCATCGCCCATCTCGCGGGGAAGCCCGATCGCCAGCCGCATCGTGGCCTCCGTGAGTTCCATCATCAGCGTCGCGGCAATGGCCATCGCCTCGCGATCGGCGCCGGGATAGGCCCGAACCATCGCATCGAGCACGAGTTCCGCGATCGCCATCCCCTCGGCCGCGGACATCGCCCGCAGGATGGGGTCGGCCTGGAGGCCGGACCAGATGTCGCGCATCACCGGTTCGGCGAGGAACATCGCGTAGTAGCCGGAGACGATGGTGGCGAAGGCCACCGGCAGGTCGCGGCTGGTGCGAACGGCGGCGCAGGCATCCACCACACAGCGCCGGCCCTCGGCGTTGAAGCGGTTGGCCAGAGTGTGGATGATCGCGGCCTTGTCCGGGAAGTACTGGTACAGCGAGCCGATGGAGATCCCGGCCCGCTCGGCGAGCTCGCTCATGCGGAGGGCGTCGCTGCCCTGGGTAGCGATGAGGTCGGTCGCGACGGTGAGGATGCGCTCCATGCGTTCACGGCTGCGGCGCTGGGTAGGGACCCGGCGGGGCTGCACGGCGAGGGCGGCCTCCTGCTGCGTTGGATTCGGGCTCGGGGATTGGTCCTGGTCCGGCATCGTTCGGCTCCGGCGCGGGGGTCGAGGGGCGTCAGCATGACATCCCCTCCATTCTCGGCCGCTCTCTTGTCCAATTCAATGTGAGGCTATATCATGTTCACGAAATGTGACGAATGCTCACATTCAGGAAGGACGAGGCATGAGTGCAGTGGACGAGACCTGGGACATGCAGGCGCAATCGGCGACGACGATCCGGGCGCTGGAGCGGCAGTCGTTCTGCGTGCTGGCAACGGGATCGCCAGCGGGCAGACCGCATTCGGCAGGGGTGCTCTACCAGTACGTCGCCGGGAGGCTCTACATCAGCACGACGGCGGGCTCGGTGAAGGCGCGGAACGTCCGGGAGACGGGCCGGGCGGCGGTGACGGTGCCCGTTCGGCGGGCCCCGATGATCCCGCCATCGTGCGTGCAGTTCCAGGGATCGGCCCAGGTGCTTGCGGTGGACGATCCCGCGATCCGGGCGCTGGTCGATGCGGGGCGGCTGAAGCGAATCACCGCGCACGGGGAGCTCGATCTCCCGGACGGCTGTTTCATCGAGGTCATGCCACGCGGGAGGATCTCGACCTATGGCATCGGCATGTCGTTGCTGGCATTCCTGCGGAACCCATTGGCGGCGGCGCGAGCCGTCGATGCCGGACGCATCCGCTCCGGTGTTGCATAGCGTGGCCGGGCACGGGAGGCGCAGGATGTCGGCAATCCAGGTCCTGACAGCAGGGGCGGCAGTAGGAAGCGGGCTGCTCGCCGGGGTGTACGGGATTTTCTCGATCGCGGTGATGCCCGCCCTGGATCGGGTGGCGCCAGAGAACGGCCTGCGGGCGATGCAGCAGATCAACGATCGTATCCAGAATCCGCTCTTCTTCGTCGTCTTCATGGGCGCGCCACTGGTGGCGATCGCCGCGGCAGCGCTCGGCATGGCGCGGCGCGCGGAGCTTGGCTCCCCGTGGGTCGGGTGGATGCTCGTGGCCGGGAGTGTCCTGCTGATCGTGGGGTCGCTGGCGATCACGATCGTGGCCAACGTGCCCCGCAACGATGCCCTGGCGGCGCTCGATCCGGCGGCGGCAGGATCGGCGGTGGCGTGGAAGACCTACGTGACCGACTGGACGCGCTGGAACCACGCGCGTGCCGTGCTCTGCCTGCTGGCGACCGCCTGCTTTGCGGTGGCCGCGCTGGGCGAATAGCTGCCGGGAGCCGGGCGCGGTCCCGGCAGCCCGACCACGACCGATACCGAATCCGGGAGTCGCAGCGGGCTCCGCCCGGTGTGTCGCGGCGTGTAGCGGGCCGGGGTTGCCCGGCTCGCTATGATGGATGGATCGATTCGCCCATCCCGTCCGCCCGTGCCCCATCCCGTGAGGAGGACCACCGTGGATCAGGCCTTGCCGCTCCCGCTGCCCCAATCCGGGGCGCCGCCGCTGAAGCCGCCCAGCCTCTGGCGCAACCCCGCCTTCGTCCGCCTCTGGTTCGCGAAGACGATCTCCGGCATGGGAAGCGTGATCACCGGCCTCGCGGTGCCGATCACGGCGGTCGAGGTGCTCGGCGCGACCCCGGCCCAGATGGCGGGGCTCGCCTTCGCGGGGATGCTGCCGGACATCCTCTTCGGCCTGCTGGCCGGGGTGTGGGTGGATCGCGTGCGGCGGCGTCCGCTGCTGATCGGGGCCGACCTGGGGCGGGCGGTGATCCTGCTGGCCATCCCGGTGGCGGCCTTCTTCGGGATGCTCTCGATGCCGGTGCTGTGGGTCGTGGCCTTCGGGAGCGCGGCGCTGACGCTGGTCTTCACCCTGGCCTCGGTCGCGGTGCTGCCGGCCATCGTGCGGCAGGATCAACTTGTCGATGCGAACACCAAGCTCCAGATGAGCGAATCCGTGCTCACCCTGGCCGGGCCGGGGCTGGCCGGTCTCTTCGTGCAGCTCGTGACCGCGCCACGGGCGATCCTGGCCGATGTCGGCTCGTTCATCGCCTCCGCCTGGGCCCTGGGGTCAGTCGGGTCGGTCGAGCCGAAGCAGGAGCGGGTCACCTCCGGCTCCCGGCTGGCGGACCTGCGCCGGGAGATCGGCGAGGGGCTGCATGAGCTGGTGCGGACGCCGATGCTCCGCGCGCTGGCGATCTCGATGGGCGTGATCGTGGCGGGCGCGAACGTGCAGGTGGCCGTGCAGGCGATCTTCCTGCTCCGGGTCCTGGAACTGACACCGTTGATGCTAGGGGTCCTTTCGGCCTGCAATGGCGTGGGGTCGTTGCTGGGCGCGGGACTCGCCGGGCGGCTCAACGGGCGCTTCCCGCTCGGAAAACTCATGATCGCGGCGGCGGGGCTGAACGGGGCGATGGCGTTCGCCCCGGCCCTGGCGGGCATCTCGCCGGCTCCCGTGCTCCTGCTGGCGATCTCCGGGGTGCTGAGTGGCATTGGCTACGCGATCTTCTCCGTGAACCAGATCAGCCTCCGCCAGCGCATCACGCCGCTCCACCTGCTGGGTCGGGTGACCTCGGCACGGCGATTCCTCATCTTCTGCATCGGCCCGCTGGGGGCGGCGCTCGGTGGCTGGCTGGGGACGGTGGCCGGGGTGATGCCGGCCCTGATCGTGGGGGCCGTGATCCTGTTCGGGGGCACCGTCATCATGTGGTTCTCCCCGGTGCGCCACGAGGCATGATCGTCAGGGAGGGACCCGGCGAGCAGTGCGCTCGCCGGGCCCGGTATTCCCGATCGATCAGGCGTGAGGGTGCCGCCAGCGCCAGCGCAGGACGCTGGCTGCCAACGCCGAGGTGGACGCGCCGACGAGCAGGGCCAGCATCGTGAGGCTGAACGTGCCCGTCGATGCCATGACACCAGTTCCGGTGGTCGGGAGCGTCGTCACCGTGTCGCCTGCGGAGCCCGATGTGGCATTGCCGCTGCCACCGGACGCACCCCCCGATCCCTGGGTGCCAGCATCCGGCGGCGCCACAGTGGGAACGAGGGTCGGCGCCGGTGTCGCATCGCCCAGTTCGTGGAAGTCGATGGTGAAGTACTGCTCCGCGGGAGTATCGGCGACGGTGATCGTGACATCGTCGCCAAGCTGGACGATGCCCGCAATGATGGTTTCCTGCACGACGGTATAGGTGCCGGGCTGGATACCCTGGAACGCGATGTAACCGTCGCCATTGTCGTCACAGCCGACGTTGGAGGCGCCGGCGAGGCTGAGACACATGTGCGGAATCACGGTCCCCGCCGTGGCGTCCCACGGCTGAAGATAGACCGTGACCGTGTCATCCTGGGCGGCGGTGAGCTGGGGGGTGAGTGCCATCGAAAGAACAAACGCGACTGCGATACACGCTGACGGGATCCTGCGACATCCGAACATCGGTCTCCTCCTTGCCGTGTCCGGAGTGCGACTCCGTTGCGGACACGGTCCTTGCTGGAGCGGGAGGGTCGGGACGGACCGTGGCCAGTCGGTTCGTGCGGCGCTGTTTCCCCCAGCCCCATTCACGTGACGTTCATCGGCAGTGCGGCGATTCCGCGTGACGCGACATGCGTTCGGTCGCGCCGGGCCCCGGGTGGCGGCTATGCCGCGCTGTCGACCATCCACTGAACGCCGGGCCGCCGGGATCGGTTTCATGCTGCCGGTTTCGTCAATGACTATGGAAATAGATTGCGTCAATGCGAATGTTGTGTTTGTGGTCCCGGTCGGCTAGAGTCGTTGCGTGATCGCTGGGTCCCCGACAACAACCAACCGGGTCTCGTTCCGCTGTCCGCGACTGGCGGGCGGCGTTTTTTGTGAAAGCGAGGTTCTCATGCCTGGAACGCGATTCGATCGACTCTCCTCGATGCTGGCGACGCCCATGACCCGACGAACGACCGCGCAGGCGGCGGGGGCGGGAGTGGCCGCTGCCGCCATCCTCCATCGGGCCGGACTGGCCCAGACGGCCTCCCCGGCGGCCAGCCCGGAGATCGCCTGCGATGCCCAGGACAAGGACGCCATCGAGGCGTTGGGTGCGCGGTTCATCACCGAGGGGTTCGGCCAGGGCAATCTCGGCATCGTGGACGAGATCTACGCTCCTGACGGGCACCACAGTTCGGCCCTCCTGCCCGATGCCCAGGACGTGGAGGCGATCAAGGGCGTGATCAGCCAGATCCGGGCGGCGGTGCCGGACCTCGCGGCCAGCATCGACGAGGTGATGAGCGACGGCACCTTCGTGGTCGTCCGCTGGACGAGCACCGGCACCTTCACCAACTCCCTCTTCGGATTCCCACCGACCGGCGATGTCGTCACCTGGAACGGCATCAACATCTTCCAGTTCTCCTGCGGCAAGGTCATCGAGAGCTGGTCGGAGATGGACTCCCTCACGCTGCTGGGGCTGGTGTCCTCGTCGGCATCCGCATCCACCCCCGTTGCGACGCCACGTCCCCAGGCCTCACCGGTCGCTTCCTGCGTCGAGACGACCGAGGCGGAGAACCGGGCGATCGGCGAGAAGTGGATCGGTGTCTGGAGCACCGGCGACACGAGCGTGCTGGCGACCCTCGCGCACCCGAATCTCGTGCACCACTTCGGCGCCCTGCCGGACGCGCACGGCGTCGAGGCGGTGCAGGCGGGGATCGAGCAGTTCTTCACCGCCTTCCCCGACATGACCTCCACCGTCGATCAGGTGATCGTCGATGGCGATCTGGTCGCGATCCGCTACACCGTCACCGGCACCCAGACCGGCGAGTTCCTGGGCGTGCCGCCGACCGGCGAGACGATCGCCTGGACGGGTGTGACCATCCTCCGGATCGCCTGCGGCATGGTCCGCGAAAGCTGGGCGGAGGTCTCCAGCCTGGCGATCTGGCAGCAGCTGGACAAGGCCGGCGCGGAGGGCACGCCGGCGGCGACCCCGGCCGCATAAGCGCACGCGGGCGAACGGGGCGGCGAGCAGGTCGCCCCGTTCGTCGTTCCCACGGCGGATTACCCCTGCTGGCCGAGCAGTTCGCCGCGCGTGACGGAGATCACGGCGGCGGTCACGGCGATGACCGTGGCCGCGAGGGCGCCAATCAGCCACCAGCCCGGATTCTGGCCCTCGAAGACCCGGCGGACGGCCATCACCTGGTAGCTCAGCGGGTTGAGCAGCGCGATGGCGCGGACGTAGGCCGGGGCGGCCTCGAGCGGGTAGAAGACCGGGGCCGCGAAGGTCATCGGCAGGACGATGATGCCGAGCAGGATGTCCCGCTGCTGGTAGGTGTGGACCAGCGCCGTGAGCAGGATCGCCAGCGCTGTCCAGAACGAGAGCCGGACGCCCATCGGGATGGCGACGGCGGTGATCGCGGCCGCCTTGGCGAGGAAGCTGATGACGGGCACCGTCATCAGCGCAAGCACATACCCGAGGCCGCCCGCGCCGAGGAGCCGCTTCATCGCAAGCAGGCCCCATTTCCGGTCGATGGTGGTGCGGTAGATCATGCGGGTGAAGCCGCCGAATCCCTGCAGGACGAGGAAACCGGGCAGCACGAACGTCAGGTATGCGTGGGCGTCGCCACCATTGGCGGCGCTGATGGTGCCGCCGATGCCCGCGGCGAAGAGCGCGAACCAGACAATCGGGCCGACCAGCAGGTCGCCGACGAGGCCGGATTTCGTCTGCAGGAATCCCTTCAGCTCGATCTCGGCGATGGGGGCGAAGCGGGTGAGCGACCAGCGTCGTGCTTCGGGCGGGCGGGGGGTGAACGCTGCATCGGCGGCGAAAGAGTCAGGGTGAATCGCGTGCATGCGCGGTCTCCTCATGAGGGTGTTGGGGGCCAGGGCGCGGCCCGTGGTCACGATGGGCGTGGTGCGGCCGGGTCCTGCCTCGATCGTCCCGGACGGTCTGCACGGTGCCGGGACGGGGCCGTCGGGGCGGAGTTTGCGCGGATCGTCATCTTGATCAGGCCGGCGTAGAGGAGGGCCACGACCACGATCGCGATGGCGATGAGGGGCAGCGGCATACCCCACAGGCCCGTGCTCAGCAATGCTTCCCGGTGCCACGGCCACTCGCGGAGGAGGACGGTGCCGCTGGAGTCCTCGCTGTAGTCCAGGGGATGCACCACCGGCATGTCGATCAGGAGCTGGAGGAGCTTGGGCGCCCAGATCGTGCAGCAGAGACCGATTGCCGAGGCGAAGGCATAGAGCGTCACCGCGATGCCGCGCTCCCTCAGCAGCGCTGCATCGTCCTGCTCGCGCCGGGCGAGGATATCCGCCTCCACCAGGTCCCAGTATCGCCACGCCGCACGCACCACTGTGCGATACCAGAAGTAGGCGATGGTGGCCACGGTCACCATGCCGAGCGCCGCCTGTGGCAGCCAGCGTTCCACGCTCTCGCTGTCCAGCCCGGGCAGGATGCCGACGAAATAGCCGAGGACCGCCGTCACGGGGCGTCCGAAGATCGTCAGCCCGACCGCGCCGAGGAGCCACCAGGCGACCACCGTGCCGATGGTGGCCATCCAGCGATCGGCGGTGAGGAAGCGGACGCGCCAGCGGCGGCGGCGTTGCGCCCGTTCGAGGGGCACCATGTCGTCGGGCAGGATGGCGGTCCAGCCGGCGACGGCGGAAAGGCGCAGCGTGAGATCGGCGATGAACTCCTCCCGGTTGTCGGTGTACCCCGTGTGATCCCCGAGGATGGAGTTCTGGTTCATCAGTTCGTGGTTGGTGACGTAGGCCGTGCCGGTCACCGGCAGGTTGCCATCCGGCACCGGGTCCGCCGAGGACCAGTAGTTGTGCCAGCGCATCCGGGCCTCACGACGCGGAATCCGGAAGTTGCCGGCCGTGGGCTCGGTGATGTCGGCGATGGGGAGCGGCACCGCGGCGAAGCAGAAGCCGAGTCCGGCTGCGATGAGGAAGAGGGCTGTGTTGCTGGCGGACGATTCGTCCGGCG
>JBQCJS010000518.1:0-2150 GCA_051952485.1 Thermomicrobiales bacterium
GGGAATGATTTCCGCGCCGCCCTCCTCGTTGTGTGACGTACCTGGACCGGGGCGCTACTCGCCACCCTCGACGAACTGGTCGCGCGGGGTGCTGGCGCTGGCCGCCGCGCTCGACGCGGTGCTGACCGTCGCGGCGCTCAGCTTGCCGAGCGTGCAGATGACCGTCGTGAAGATGCCGCCACGCCCATCCGGCGTCACCGTGATGTCCCGCACGCGCAGGTTCGCGTACTGGCCGCCGGAGCGGTCGCGGCCGAGCCAGGTGTTGACCGCATCGAAGGCCGCGCCCGGATCGTCGGACGCTTCCGGCGAGTGGAAGAGGAAGACCCGGGTATCGGCCGGGTTGAGTTCGAACGCCATGAGGCTTCCTTTCAACAGATCGGCGATCTGGCGCCGATACGCTGGCCAGCCGGCCTGAATTCGGTCGTTCGACACGGCACACTGCGTGGCTGGTTGCTGTGGGTTGCAGCACGATCTCCCTGCGGACCCCTGCCCGCCGGGCTCGTTGACGCGCACAGTATACGAGGTCGCGCCCTCCTCGCCACGCCGTTCCGGCCCTGCCGGGTTCGGTATCATGTCCCGACAACAGCCCGCGACCGGAGCGGCTGCGGCGGCGCGGGCATCGGCATGAAGGCAGGAGGCGAGGCAGCGTGGGCATCCGGGTACTGGTGGTCGGGGGCGGCGGACGCGAACACGCGATCGTCTGGAAGCTTGCGCAGAGCGAACGCGTCGCCGAACTCTTCTGCGCGCCGGGCAATCCCGGGATCGCGGCGCTCGCCACCTGCCTGCCGATCCCCGCGCTGCACGGGGATGGCATCGTCGCGGCGGCGAAGCTGCACAAGGTCGACCTGGTCGTGATCGGGCCGGAGGACCCGCTGGCGGCGGGCCTCGCCGACCGCCTGCGCGCGGAGGGCATTGCTGTCGCCGGAAACAGTGCCGCCGCCGCGCGGATCGAGAGCAGCAAGTCGTGGGCGAAGGCGATCATGGCCGATGCGAACGTCGCCACCGCGCGGTCGCTCACCGTCACGGACCGGGAGGCCGGCTACCGCGCGATCGCCGAGATCATCGACGCCGATGGCAATGTCGTGATCAAGGCCGATGGCCTCGCGGCGGGCAAGGGCGTGGTGGTCGCCGGCAGCCAGGCCGAGGCGGAGCGGGCGCTGGACGCCATGATGTCCCGACGGGCCTTCGGGGATGCCGGCAAGACCGTGGTCGTGGAAGAGTTCATGACCGGGATGGAGCTCTCCGTCCTCGCCCTCACCGACGGGACGACGATTCATGCCCTCGTGCCCTCCTGCGACTACAAGCGCGCGCGGGATGGCGACGAGGGACCGAACACGGGCGGGATGGGGGCGTACACCCGGCCGGCATCGGTCGATGCGGCGTTGATGGCGCGTATCCAGCAGGAGATCCTGGAGCCGACGATCGCCACGATGGCCGCTCACGACGCGCCGATGCAGGGCGTGCTCTACGCCGGGCTGATCCTCACCGCCGAGGGGCCGAAGGTAATCGAGTTCAACGCCCGGTTCGGCGATCCGGAGACGCAGGTGGTGTTGCCGACGATGGAGGGGGACCTCGGGCTGTACCTGGAGGCGGTCGCCGATGGCTGGCTGGACCGGCTGCCCGCCCCGGCGGTCGACGGGTACGCCGTTGGCGTCGGCATGGCGTCGGCGGGGTATCCGGGCGAGTACGCGAAGGGCTTCCCGATTGCCGGGCTGGACGAGGCGGCGGCGCTGGACGATGTGCTGGTCTTCCAGGCGGGGACAACGCGGACCGCGCGTGGCGAGATCGTCACGGACGGCGGGCGCGTGCTGAGCGTGGTGGGGCTCGGCGGCTCGCTGCGGGAGGCGCACGACCTCGCCTACGATGCCCTGGCGCGGATCGCCTTCGACGGCGCGCAGTACCGGACGGACATCGCGGCCCGCGAACTGGGATAGCCGTGTTGCCCGAAACGCAGGAACGAGCGAGGCCGGGTTGCCGCAGGGCGACCCGGCCACGCTGTGATTAGCGATCGGAGGATGATGGGCGTCCGGCTAGACGTCGTCGGCGCGGGCGCCCTCGATGCCGGTGGGGGCGGTCTGCTGGTCGGCGATGTAGACCACGGACGTGATGCGTCCCTGATCGTTCGTCAGGAAATGGAGGTCGGCGCCGCC
>JBQCJS010000519.1:0-4396 GCA_051952485.1 Thermomicrobiales bacterium
CGATGCTGGATGGGGCGGATATCGATCTGGTGCTGAACATCACGCCGATCCCCTTCCACGCCAGCACGGCCCGCACGATCCTGGAAGCCGGCAAGCACCTCGCGATCGAGAAGCCGATCGCGGGCACGCTTGAGGAGGCGGATGAGCTGATCGCGCTGGCGCAGGCGAAGGGCCTTACCTACGTCGTCGCCCCGCCCAACCAGATCCTGCAGAACCGCTCCGATGCCCGGAAGCTGGTGAAGGAGGGCGCCATCGGGCAGATCGCCTTCGCGCGGGTGCGCAGCTCCCACGGCGGACCGGCGGCGGGCGCGTGGCCGCTGGACCCGACGTGGTTCTACCAGAAGGGGTCCGGGCCGCTGCTGGACATGGGCGTCTACGGCATCCACGACATCACCGGCATCCTCGGGCCAGCCAGGCGCGTGGTTGCGTTCTCCGGGATCACGGAGCCGGTGCGGACGGTGCGCAAGGGGCCGTTCGCGGGCAAGGAGATCGCGGTGACGGAGGACGACAACACCCTCCTCATGCTCGATTTCGGCAACTCCTGCTTCGCGGTGATCGACGGGACCTACAACGTGAACGCGGCGCGGGGCCCGATGATCGAGATCTTCGGCCGCACCGGCACCATCAACCTCGGCAATGCCTACACGATGGATGAGCCGGGCGTGCCGTCGCTGGAGATCTTCAGATTCGACGCGGTGCCGGGTGTCGATGGCTGGATCACGCCGCGTGGGGGCGGCGGTCCGCTCTGGAACGACTGGCTGGCCTACCAGCGCGCGGTGATCGTGAAGCACCTGGCGGAGTGCGTGCGTGATGGCGTGCCGCCGATCCTGAGCGCGGAGCACGCGCGGCATGCGCTGGAGATCATGGTGAAGGCGATCGAATCGGCCCGCACCGGCCAGGCCATCGAGTTGACCACCACTTTCTGAGCGAACGCGAGGATGACCTGGAGCGGGGAACGGGGCGACCCGTTGCCCGTTCCGGGACCCCTTGCGCACTTCGCGGTTGATTTGTAGGATGATTGGGTGAATGCCGCATTCGCGTCTGGATACCCTCATGCCGCTCAGCGCCCTCGCCCGTGTCTCGCTCGTCGACCAGATCATCGCCCAGTTGCACGCCCTCATCGAGGCCGGGGAATGGCCCGTCGGCACCCGTATCCCCACGGAGGCGGACCTCGGGGAGCAGTTCGGCGTCGGGCGGAACACCATCCGCGAGGCCGTCCGCGCCCTCGGCTACGCGGGGATGCTGGAGACCCGCCAGGGTGACGGCACCTACGTCCGCGCCTACAGCGACCTTGGTGGCATGATCCAGCGCCGTGTGCAGCGGTCCGCGCTGACCGAGGCGCTGGAGGTCCGCAACTCGCTCGAACGCGATGCCGCCCGCCTTGCGGCGATCCGCCACACCGACGCCGACCTGGACAGCATCCGGACCGCGCTCGCCCTGCAGGAGGAGGTCATCCTGCGCGACGGCGGCCAGGACGCGATCGTCGAGGCGGATGTCGCCTTCCATCGCGCGATCGTGAACGCCACCTACAACAGCGTGCTGGCCGATCTCTACGATCACCTGACCGACGCCCTGACCCACCGCCAGGCCATCGCCGAGGCGATCTCGCCGCAGGCTGGGGCCGGCGTTCGCCTGGACGAGCACCAGGCGATCGTGGACGCCATCGCGGCGGGCGATGCCGACGCGGCAGAACAGGCCGCCGCCAATCATCTCCTGCATTCCATCGAGGCGGTCGAGAGACTGGTTGCCGAGGAAGCGGGGAGGGCGGCCGCGTCCGGCTAGGCGCGAGATTGGGCCTCACCTGTCCGCTCCCCTCCTGTTTGCTTCCACGCCAAGGATTCACCCCGGTGTCGCGTGCGACCGTCGATCGACCTTCCCTCCGCTCCTTTCGGCCTGGCCAACCCGAACTGATCCGCCTGCTGCGCGACGAGTTCCGGGGGTACAACGCCACCACCGCCCGCCGCGACCTGATCGCCGGGCTGACGGTCGCCGCCGTGGCGCTGCCGCTGGCGCTCGCGTTCGGGGTGGCCAGCGGCGCGACCCCCGCCGCCGGGCTGGTGACGGCGATCATCGCCGGCCTGGTGATTGGCCTGCTCAGCGGTGCGCCCTACCAGATCAGCGGGCCGACCGGCGCGATGTCGGCTGTCCTGATCGTGATCGCGGGGCAGCACGGCCCGCGAGGGCTCTGGATCGCCGGGCTGATGTCCGCCGCGATCATCCTCCTCATCGGCATCCTGCGCCTGGGGCGACTGGTCAACCTCATCCCGGCGCCGGTGATCACCGGGTTCTCCAGCGGGATCGCGGCGGTGATCTTCATCGGGCAGATCGACAACTTCCTGGGCATCAAGACGCCCGCCCACGACCGCAGCCTCCAGAAGCTCTTCGGCTACTTCACCACCTCGCTGCCTTCCATCAACTGGAGCGCGGTGCTCTGCGGGGCGATCGTGATCGCGGTGATGGTGGGCTTGCCGCGGGTGGTGACGATGCCGGGCCTGCCGACGGCGCTGATCGGGATCACCCTGGCGACGGTCGTGGCGTGGGCGGCGAAGCTGGACGTGCACACGATCGGGGCGATACCACGCGGGATCGTGCTCTCCGACCGCTACGTTCCCAGCCGCGACGACCTGCACCTGATGGGGCAACTGATCGGGCCGGCCGTGGCGATCGCCTTGCTCGGTTCGATCGAGAGCCTGCTCTGCGGGGTGGTGGCCGGCCGGATGACGGGCCAGAAGCTGGCGGTGAACCAGGAGCTGATCGCGCAGGGGATCGGCAACCTGGTCATCCCGTTCGCGGGGGGCGTCCCGGCGACGGCGGCGATTGCGCGGACGAGCGTGGGCGTGAAGGCGGGCGGCGCGACGCGGATGGTGAGCATCATCCACGCGCTGACGTTGCTGCTGGGCTCGCTCTTCCTGGCCTCGCTGATCGGGAAGATCCCGCTGGCGGCGCTGGCGGGCGTGCTCTTCGTAACGGCGTGGCGGATGAACGAGTGGCATGCGATCCACTACTACCGCCATCACCGGCTGTACCTGGAGACGGGGATCTTCGCGCTGACGATGCTGGCGACGGTGGCGCTGGACCTGACGCAGGCGATCGTGGTGGGGATCGCGGCGAGCTTGGTGCTCTTCCTGTGGAAGGTGGCGCGGCTGGATGTCTCCATCGCGGCGGTGGAGTGGGAGCGGCTGGACCTGGACCCGGCGGGGAAGCCGGACGCGAGTGTGGTCTACGTGAGTGGTCCGCTCTTCTTCGCGTCGGTGAACCAGTTGGTGGAGCGGATCGAGTCGGCGCCGTTCGCGCCGACCCTGATCCTGTCGATGCGGGGGGTGCCGATGGCGGATGTCTCCAGCGTGCAGGCGCTGGAGCACCTGTGGCGGGAGCATGTGGCGAAGGGCGGGACGCTCTACCTGGTGTCGTTGCAGCCGCAGGTGCGGCAGACGTTCGAGCGGGTGGGTCTGGTGGCGGCGATGGGGGAGGGCCAGTTCGTGTGGAGCGCGGACACGGCGATCCGGCTGCTGGCCGCGCAGGGGCCGACGGTGCCCGCGACCCCGGTGATCGCGACGATCGGCCCGGACGAGGGTGAGGAGGCGCTGGACGACCTGCCGCTTGGGTTGGCTACCCAGGCGTAGCGGTTGGTGGACGTTGGTGGTTCATCCGGCGCGGGGCCATATGGAGGAATATCCCGGAACGGCGGGGATTTCGGGCAGTCCGTGAGCGTGCATGCTTACGGACTGCCTGTGATCAATCCCGGAAATCGGCGCGAAACCGCCCGCGATCTGACGGCTCGCTCGCGGGTAATTCGCCGGGATGGGCGGCGATGGCTGCGGCCTCGCCCGGGACTCAGGTCGGGCCATCGCCCGGTCCGGGAATCGCGAGCGAGATGTACCGGGACGGAATGGCGATTGCGGTCGTGGCGGCGAAGCACTCGACGATCGGCGCGATATGACCACCCCGATAGTTCGCGAGAGGAATACGGGAATGCGCCATCGCGAGGACGCATTCCCGCCCGGTCGTGCAATCGAATCCCAGGCCCAGGGCCGCCCGGCCGTGGCGCGTGAAATACGTGCACTCCATGGCGAAGGCATAGTCGAAGACCCAGAGCCCCGGGAATCCTTCTGGCAAGGTGACCGCAAGCGGAATCGATCCGACATGCTCCTGGAACAGGACCTTCCCGAAGTCACCGAACTGCGCATCGTCGGTCATCCACGGTGGCGTGAGCGTCAGGAGGCCTTCCAGAACGTACGGCAGGCCGGGATCGGGCGGGTGGGGGGTCGCCCGGAAGGCGCGAAGCCCACCATCCTCCGCGACGATAGCCGGAAGGTGCCGCGGATGCGTGTAGTGGTAGAACCGGATGCCGGCGCTGGTTCGTTCCACGCGTGTGGGGTCGGTTCGATACCCGGAA
>JBQCJS010000520.1:0-2257 GCA_051952485.1 Thermomicrobiales bacterium
CGGGAAGAGGCGGCGAAGATCCGCGGCTACGAGCAGTCGGGCTCACGCGCCTTCCTGCCGCCGGGACGGGGGCGAGGGTCGGCCGTCTCCTCGGTGATCTGCTACCTGATCGGCCTCTCGCCGGTCGACCCGCTGCGCCACAACCTCTACATCGGACGTTTTCTGAATGAAGAGATGACCTCGATCCCCGACATCGATATCGACTTCCCGCGGGAGATCCGGGCGGCGATGATCGAGCGGATCCGCGAGGAGTATGGGGTCGAGCATGCCGCGGTGGTGGGGGCGTTCGCCACCTATCGGCTCCCTTCGGCCGTCCGCGACATCGGCAAGGCGCTGGGCATGGACCCGCTGGTGATCGATCGCGTGGCGCGCCTCTGCGAACACCGGAAGGCGTCGGCGCTGGGTGAGGAGCTGGCCAAGCTGCCCGAGTTCGCCGGCCGGTTGGACGTGCCGCCGTGGTCGTCGCTGATCGCCCTCGCCGAGCAGCTCTCCGGCTTCCCCCGGCACATGACCCAGCACTCGGGCGGGATCGTGATCTCGAGCCAGCGCCTCGATGAGCTGGTGCCAATCCAGCCTGCGGCGATGGAGGGCCGGTCGATCATCCAGTGGGACAAGGACACGGTCAATGACCTTGGCATCATCAAGATCGACTTCCTGGCGCTCGGCATGCTCTCGCAGGTGGAGGAGTGCCTGAGCCTGATCGACGACCACCGCACTGACGCGATCGACCTCAGCCGGATCGACTACGACGACCCGGCGGTCTTCGCGATGATCCAGGAGGGGGACACCATCGGCACCTTCCAGATCGAGAGCCGCGCCCAGATCCAGATGATCCGCCGCACCCTGCCGGCGTCGCTCGATGACCTGGTGGTGCAGGTGGCGATCGTGCGGCCGGGACCGATCATCGGCGGCGCCGTCACGCCCTTCGTCGAACGCCGGCGCGATCCCTACTACGAGCCCACCTACGACCACCCCTCCCTGGAGCCGGTGCTGAAGGAGACGCTGGGCGTCGTCCTCTACCAGGAGCAGGTGATCCAGGTCGCCGAGGTGATCGCCGGGTTCACCGCCGGCCAGGCGGACCAGTTGCGCAGAGCGATGACCAAGAAGCGGTCGGCCGAGGCGATGGCGGCGATGCGCGAGCAGTTCCTGGCCGGGGCCGCGGGGCGCGGGATCGGGCCGGAACTGGCCGGGGCGATGTTCGCCAAGCTGGAGGGCTTCGCCTCGTATGGCTTCCCGAAGAGCCATGCCGCAGCGTTTGCCCTGCTGGCCTACCAGACGAGCTGGCTCAAACACTCCTACCCGGCCGAGTTCCTCTGCGCGTTGCTCAACAACCAGCCGATGGGGTTCTATCAGCCCCACATCCTGATCAACGACGCCAAGCGCCATGGCATCCGGGTGCTGCGCCCGGACATCAACGACTCGATGGCGCGCTGCTCGGTGGAGGGACGGCGCACGGTGCGGATCGGGCTGATGATGGTGAAGGCGGTGAGCGAGGAGGTCGCCGGGGAGATCATCCGCGAGCGGCTGCGGGGCGGGCCGTATCGCTCGCTCTCCGATCTCTTCCGCCGGATCCCGTTGCGCCGGGACGTGCTCGAGGCACTGATCGCCGCCGGCGCCTGTGATCGCTTCGGGCTGCAGCGCCGCGAGATGCTGTGGCAGGTCGGCCTCTTCATTCCGGACCGGGCGATGCCTGCTGGCCGAAAGCGCCGGAAGACAACCGGGCGCCAGCTGGCGTTCGAATTGCCCACCGAGCAGGATATGACGCCGCTCCCGCCCACCACCGCCTGGTACCGGGTCGAGGAGGCGTACCGCGTGCTCGGCTTCTCCCTGGCGCAGCATCCGATCGCGCTCCTGCGGCACCAGCTGCCCTCCGGGATGGCGACGGCGGCGGACCTGGAGACGATGCCCAACGGGATGCCGGTGGCGCTGCCGGGGCTGGTGGCGGTGCGGCAACGGCCGGAGACGGCCAAGGGCATCACCTTCATGTTGCTGGAAGACGAGACCGGCCTCTTCAACGTGATCGTCTACCCGGACCTCTACGAGCGACAGCGCCTGGCGGTGCGCGGGGTACCGTTCCTGATCGTCGAGGGCAGACTCCAGAAGGTGCAGAACAACATCAACATCATCGCCACCAACCTGACGCCGATCGATCGGCACGCGGTGGAGCCGGGGACGACCCGGGACTGGCAGGAGCATCAGGACGACCGGCACGAGGAGGCCGACGTGCGGACCCTCGTCTTCGTGCACGACGACGCCC
>JBQCJS010000521.1:0-3146 GCA_051952485.1 Thermomicrobiales bacterium
GAGCTCCAGCGGCGCAGGGCGCGTCATCGTGCTCCCGATCGTGATGTGTTCCCCACGCTCGCCAGACAGCAGCGTCGCGTGCATCACCTCCAGCACATGGAACGCCATCTCCCCGCTCGCCCGGGGCGATTCACCCGTCCGCAGCGCCCGCGCCAGGTCGGCCACGCCAAGTCCGCGCGCGTTGTCCGCGTAGCCCTCGTCCAGCGGCACGTCTTCCCACCGCTTCTCCCGCGGGTTCTCCGCCCGCATTAGCTGGATCGGCCCCCCGAACGTGTTCGGGTCCGGCAGGCGGATCGAGCCCGCCGACCCGTAGATCGTCAGCAGGGCGTGATCGGTGTCCCACGTGTCGAAGCTCGTCGTCAGCGACCCGATGGGACCATCCGTGAACTCCAGCAGCGCCGTGATGTGCGATGGCGTGTTCACCTCGATGATCTCGCCCCGGCGCGGCTCGCTCGTGATCGTGCGCGTCGGGAAGCTCGCCCGCGCCAGCGAGGAGACCCGCCGCACCGGCCCCAGGATGCTCACCAGCGCCGTCACGTAATACGGCCCCATGTCCAGCATCGGCCCCGCCCCCGGCTGGTAGTAGAAGGCCGGGTTCGGGTGCCACGACTCGTGCCCGCTGCTCAGCATCGCGCCGGATACCGCCACCGGCTCGCCGATCGCCCCCTCGTCGATCAGGCGCCGCACCGTCTGCAACCCCGCGCCGAGGAACGTATCCGGCGCCCCGCCGACCAGCACCCCCGCCGCCCTCGCCGCGTCCAGCAGGTCCCGGCCCTGCCCGACCTCTCCCGCGAGCGGCTTCTCGTTATAGACCGACTTCCCCGCCGCGACGGCCTGCATCGCGACCGGGTAGTGCGCCGCCGGGATCGTGAGGTTGAGGACGATCCCGATCTCCGGATGCGCCAGCAACTCGTCCACCGTCAGCGCGTCGACACCGAACTCGTCCGCCCGGGCCTGCGCCGCCGCCGGCACGATGTCCGCGACCCCGACCACGCGAACGCCCGGGAAGCGCGTGGAGAGATTCTTCAGGTAGATCTGGGAAATCACCCCGGCGCCGATGACGCCGACGCCGACCGGCGCGCCGGATGAAACTGTCGAATGGGTCACTTGTTCCTCCTCGAAGGGGTCCCTGCGGCAACGGCCTGCCGCGGCCGGACAGCGGTGGTTCGCGATGCGTCTGCTCGGCCGCATCATGCCGAACGCATCGCCGGGCGTCAACGCAGCGTGGGAACCGTTCGCGCACGCACCACGTTGGATCATTTCGGAAGGAGCCACGCACGGCTCCCTGCCAGCCTGGGACACACGCACAACCAGTTCGCCATCATCGCCGTCGCGGCACCCATCGCCCCGGCCCCGGGATCGTCGCGCCCATCGCACAAGGATCACACGCCCATGAACCGACGTCGTTTCGCCGGCGCCACGCTCGGCGCTGGCTCCCTGCTGCTCGCCAGCCTCCCGCTCCACACCACCCCGATCTTCGCGAAGACGACGGGGGAAGACACCGAACCATCGTCCGACAGTGCGGACCTCGTCAGCCACATCGTGAGCTCGTTGCGCCGCACCTACGATCGCGAGGACCCCATGGCCTTCGTGATCGCCAGCAGCGTCGAGATGGACCGCAAGCGCTACGCAAGCGACATGTACGACAACCTGCTCACGACGGGCATCAGCACCTTCGAAGCCGAAGGCATCGCGTTCGACGACGACAGCGATTACGACGATCTCGCCGATCAGGGGCACCTCTACACCGGCATCCTCGACCTGGGCGACGATGCGCCGGAGATTGCCATCGCCGTGCTCTACGCCCGGGCAGGGACCACCGCCTACGCCATCGCGGCGGGCAGCCTCGAGGACCCGGTCGCGCTGATCGACGACTACTGCGAAACCCTCTTCGACGAGGATCGCGAGGAATCCGATCCCCTCCTGACCGAGGACGAGATGCCGCGCGGCTTCGTCCTCAGCGAGGAGATCCCGGATTTCGCGACCGACGATGGCGAGGACGCCCCCGACGACGACGATGTGGACGAGGACGACGACCGCAACGGCAGCGTGAGCCGCCGGTTCGCCGCCCTGGTCGGAGGCTCCCTGCGCGCCGCGTAACCGGCTCCGGGCCGCCGGCCGCGCGTCCGATCACGCAGGAACCGAACACCGGGAACCGATGCAGGCGATCCCGCGTTGCACCATCCGGCAGGACGCGAACACCGCGTCCCCCAGCCTGGGACACCCCGACACCCGACAGCCCATCCCGCCATCGCCACCTGCGGCGATGGCCAGCCAACGACGCCCTGCGTCCAGAAGGACAGATTCCCCATGAACCGCCGCCGCTTCTCCTGCGCCATGCTTGGCGCTGGCTCCCTCCTGGTTTCCGGCCTCGCCATCGCACCGTCCGCCTTCGCCAGGACCTCCACCGACGACGACGACGACCAGGACTCCGGGCGCTCGTCGGACACGACGGAAGACGAACTGCTCGAACACGTCGTCGACTCGTGGCAGCGCAGCTACGAATGCGAGGACCCGGTGACCTTCGTCACCGCGCTCGCCGTCGAATTCGACAAGAAACGCAACGCCCAGGACGCCTTCGCATTCATGCGGGACGGCGCCCTGGAGGGGTTCGACGGCTTCGTCGTCGATGACGAGGGCGACTACGGCGACCTCACCGACGACGGCTACCTCTACTATGGTGTCTCCGGCACGGGATCGAGCGAGATGAATGTCGCCCTGCTCTACGCCCAGCAGGGGAAGCTCGTCTACGCCATCGTCGCCGCCGGGATCGAGGACCAGGTCGATGTCGCGGGCGCCTACTACGAGACGCTCTTCGACGAGGACCGCGAGGAAACCGAAGCCCTGCTGACCGAGGATGAGATGCCGCGGGGCTTCGTCCTCAGCGAGGACTCCGACGATACCGGAAACTCCGGCGACGATCGCGATGCAGACGAGGATGACGACACCAGCGACCGCGACCGTGACCGGGACGATTCGGGCGACGAGGACGAGGATGCCGATCGCGGCACCAGGAAGGGCAGCGCGGGACGCGCCGCCTCTCCCTCCCGGCTGACCCTGGGCTCCGCCGCCAGGCACCTCATCTCATAGGAGGACCGGAGGCCATCGCGGCCCCCTCACCACACCGGCACCCCGGCACAACGAAC